>DTUG01000112.1 GCA_012964275.1 Fidelibacterota bacterium
CCATGGACAAACGAATGGCTTCCTTCATGAATTTTTTTTGTTTCTCCATGCCGGGTTAATTATGTAGATAATAGTTTTTGATCTTCTGAACCATCTGATCCATTTCTATCTGCGAAAGGAGACTCGCCTTAGAACTGTTTTTTCTAATTCAGCGATTTGTTTTTTAGATAGATTCAATGCTTTTCCTACACCTGTGTCATGCCCATTAATTAGTCGCCAAAATACGCCGGATCATCAGTCGATATGTGAAGAATTCACTTAATAGTGTTCCTGTATGAGTGAAATTATGCTGTATTCTTTCGAAAATTAATGACGACTATTACATTATTTTCAATAAATCCCCCAAATCTACCGCCAACTCCACAAACAAAAAACACCGCCGGAAGCGGTATCTAGTGTAAGCAGACTAATTACTTTTACATTTTATACTTATCGGCGAGGTTTATTTCTTCAACCAGACCATCGAAGTACCCGTCATAGATGATGCCAGTCAGCCATTCCTTTTCATCTTCCAGCACATCCAGTGTCACTCGCTTGGACCAGATCTTTTGTACATTGTTCCACCTGTAACCATTTGCCTTTACCTGGTCTTTTTTCGTTTCGTCATAGGCAAAATTTGTGGCCTTAATAACATAGCTCGGTTTTTGAGAATTCCCAATCAGTTCACAGACTGGCCTGTTCTCGGTATAATGATGATGTGTTACCAAGTGTATAAGCGCATCTACATCATTCATCGCCCGGTGAGCATCAAAATAGAAGCCATGCCAAAAACACAAGAGATCCTGCTTACTGCTTGTAAAATCTCTTTGGAGCCAATCAATATCCTGTACTGTACAAGCCCATATAGATTGTCTGGACGCTGCTGACTTTCTATCCATGAAAGCGCGATCAAAACTGGCGTTATGGGCAACAATAAGATCACCATTTTCAATTATCCTATCTGCTTCAGACCAGTCAATTGAATGGCCATTCACCATATCATCTGTTATCCCGGTAAGCTTGATGATCTCATCACTCAGGGGTATGTGAGGATCATTAAAGGATGTATACTCGGCATCGACTGAAACAATTTTCCCAGTGGATCCTTCAATGATAACAACTTTGAGAGCCAGCTCTATAATTTCATCATTAGACCTGTCGACACCTGTGGTCTCCGTATCGAGAAAACAGATCTTATAGCTGTCACCGGACGCGACCAGTAATTCCGGTACGGGCTGGCCGCATTTATATAAAATGATATTGCCGCCATCTTTTTTTATAGAATTAATAAAGGACATGATCTCTCCTCATTTATTTTTCAGCATTTCGATAATATGATCACGCATGTAGGGTGCCACATAGCCATGTGCTCTTTCATCCTGCAACTGCGCTATCAATAGTTTATTAACTATAATACCATAGTACTCTTCAAGTAAATATCTATATAGGGAAAGTTGTAAAGCATAATGGTTGAAATTGCAATCTTGTACATTACGAGTTACAGGACTGGTACCGACTTTGCCTTTAAATGAAACAGTGTCAATACGTTTCGAAGTTTTCCAGTCAATTAGTTCATATTTCCCGGTGACACGGTCCTTGGCCAAAATATCTACCGTGCCTGCTATTCTTAGTTCCTTACTGTATACTATAACTTCAGATAAAATATCCATATCCGTTTTCATTCTGTAACTGTTTAGCCAATTTTTTCCCGCAATAGCTTTGGGTTCTTTTGGTTCAACACTGTCGTTGATCCAGTCTTCAATCTCTTGGTGCACATCGGTACCATGCTGGCGGGCAGCGTCCCACTCTGCGATTAATGATTCAACCGTATGATCAAAATATTTTGGTACATTGTTGACCAAATTGGCTGCGATCTTTTCCGAATCAAAACCTTCAAAAAACTGGTCTACGAAAGTAGTAACACTGGTGAATTCTATATCCGGCTGACTTGAGAGTCGGTATTCATGGTTACCTTTATCCAAGGAAATTTCTTTATCAAATAATTTGTTCATATCTTCACCATCTCTACACCTGTGGTCCCCGTGTCGAGAAAACAGATCTTATAGCTGATACCAAACGAGACCAATAATTCAGGTACAGGCTGGCCGCATTTATATAGCATAATATTGTCCCCATCTTTTTTATAGAATTAAAAATGGGTATGATTTCTTTGAACTGGACCGGCCATCAGCTAGCACTCTCCCTGGATCGGATTCATCATATCAATGATATTCAGCATTTCGTTAGGTCGCTCCTGTTCATCGCGAAGACGGCAGAGCATGTCAAAATAACGGACCAGTATTTTTTTTGTGAAATCTTTTATGTTTTCATGGAAGTTTTCTGGATTATCCGGTTCTTCATAGAACTGTGCGGTATACATTTCAATGGCGGTAATGATCAGGTTTCGAATCACTATTTCAAGTTCAGGGTCATCAATGACAGCATCGCAAAATGCTTCATTTACAATAATATCTTTTTCAAAGGCGCAGTCGCTCAAAGGGGCTCCTTTTCGGTTTGGCAGGTATGGGTTAAGATGTTAGATCATAAGCAAATATCATATTTTTCAGCTTAAAGGGTAGGGTAATCTTAGGGACAAAACTCAATACGATTCATCCCCAACAATCCAAAAATTGAAACTAATTTTCCTTTTTGATGTACTAAATGCGCGATCACAAAAGAATCAACTATCACAGCCCTGCTCATTTTCATCTTTGCTTTATTAT
>DTUG01000113.1 GCA_012964275.1 Fidelibacterota bacterium
CTGATCAAGGAAAATATCATGTTTGATATGATGTTCTATCCAATGCGGAAACATGGTTTTGGAGATAAACCTGCCAGGATACACCGGCAAAATAAAATGCTGGAGTTCTGGCAGAAATATTTATAGTTGATCCCGGAAAAACCCGTGTCTTAATCATCTCGGGTGGACACGGCAGCTGCAGGGGAATGGATTGAGTATTTGTTTGCGGTGGGATGACGCTTATTTTGGATAAATCAATAATGTTCCTATTGATATCATTATAATAATTACAACAATATAAGGCAATATTCTTACAGCATTTAATATCTTGGCCATGGTATCACCAGTGTTTAAATGGGGAAAAGAAATATTTTCCGGTACGTCCACATCCAGAAAATCACAGAGCGGCTTCCAACCTTCTTTAACATCAAAGATCAGCAGATCTTCTTTGGGGACATTCCGTGTCACATTTTGAATATGCTCGTTGTATATCTGGATGGCTAGTTCGCGGTCGCTAAATTTATTTTTAAACAATCCGCCCCAGACTAATAGCTCAGTCATTTCAATGAATTTCCGCAATGGAAAAACCATTCGCTTAAACCAATACGGAATGATGGTCGGGACTTTATAAATTGTCCTTTCAGTGCTTTGATACCATGCCTCCGGGTCTCGTATTGTTAGGATGACCTTTGCGGATGGGTATTTACGCTTTAACTCACCATAGAACAGACTGGCAGGAAAATCCACGGTGGCGTTGTAATGTTTAAATATGAAATCCCAGTCAACAGGTTTTCCCATTCCTGCTTTATGCCAGGCCAGGATGTGGCGTGGCCGCATTATGACATCTCTCATGTGGTAACATTTTCCAAACCCAAGGATCTCCAATGCAATTTTTAAAGATAAGGTGCCTGTGCGGCCAAATCCAGCTCCAATGACCTTCATCAGTCAAGTACCGTATAAATGAGAATAATCACATGTATTATTTGAGAAGGTATTTAAATTAATTACTTCACAATGCAGGAGAACACCAAATTCATTTAAATACATCAACGGTTCGAGTTTTTTTTCAGCTGATTTTCATTCACGCAATAATCGCGGCTCAGTGGGAAACCATTGGCCAACCGGATATGGGTACTGTAAGCCTGATTTTGGCACGTGGAAATGAACTCTTTGCTGCTACCAACCAGGCCCAGGTATACCAATCTTTTGACCAGGGAGACAGTTGGCAGCTGCTGGGAGATACGCTTCCGACCCAGCCCTATGGCGCCGATCTCTTATTTGAGAAGAATAACGCTGTCTTTTTTACCCAGAATATTGGTGCAGGTCCATATAATTTTCGCTGCATTGCAGGTTTTGCCGGTTGGATATGGGAGGAATTGCCCCACCAATCTTCTGCTCTGATAAGTATGGTGACCAATGATTCCCTGATCTTTACCTTATTGAATGGCATTTCCATTTCTTCAGACCTGGGAGAGACCTGGACAGCCATACCCGATCCGCCTATAACGGGTTACATAAAACTTCTGCTGGCCACAAATGATTATCTTTATGTCAGCCACGGCTGTCAGGTGCTGCGCACCCCGGACCTGGGCGAGACTTGGGAAGATATTACCGGGATCCTGGATGAGGAAGGTTACGAAGCGCCCTACAACTGCAGCAGCGTCATGGCGCTGGCTCCCCATGGTGACCAGCTTATGATCAGCATGTACTGGGGCGGAGGTGTGGGAAAACTCTTTGTGTCTTACGATGCAGGGGCTAACTGGACCGTATTGAACACCTTTCCGGTGGATCAGCACGTCTACGCCATGATCTCCAAGAATTATGTCCTTTACGCAGGTACGGCATCCAGCACTTCAGGATTGTTTTACACTGGCGACCTGACCAACTGGGTTGATTTCAGCGACGGGCTGCAGTCTTATAACCTTTCCACCATGCAGCTGGCGGCAACAGAAGAATACCTGTTCAAGACTGGCTCTACGATCAACAGCCACCGAATTCCACTGGTGGATTTATATGACTGGGACTTTAGCCTGGAGAATCTGGAATTCATGGATGCCAGTGGTGACGGGTTCTGGGAACCAGGTGAAACCCTGGACATTGCCATGGAACTTTGTAATAATGGTGCAGAAGATCATGGGTATTATCCCGGTGCTACTTTAGAAGCGGATTCAAATCTCGTTACAATACAATTTCCCAATTACTGGTTTTATGTAATGGATGCTGGACAATGTCTACCAGTATCCTTTTCTGTATTGGCTGATTCAACTGTTTTGGAAGGAACTAGTGTTGATTTCATAGCCTATCCCATAACCTTGAGCTGTGATGATATGCCTCAATATTGTATTGAAGGGGATACCCTTAACTTTTCCATTGAGATTTCATCACCGACCGGTATTGCGGATGAATCAAAACCGGTATCAAATACATTTGCACTGCACCCTAATTTTCCAAACCCGTTTAACCCGATAACCACTATTTCTTTCAACATTCCCTCCGCAGGAAAAACAACCCAATTATTGATCTTTGACATTTCTGGCCGGCTCGTGGAAGCTCTGGCTGACGGGCAGTACCTCCCGGGAGATCATAAAATCCTTTGGGATGCTTCACTTCACGCCAGCGGTATCTATTTTGCGAAACTGCTATATAATGATCACCACGCTGTGCAAAAATTAATTTTACTAAAGTAAGGTTTGCTGCCGTCATCATCTGCTGCCGGG
>DTUG01000114.1 GCA_012964275.1 Fidelibacterota bacterium
AACTCAATGGGGAAATCATCGGTTTGGATTCTCGGCAGATCTATAAAGGTATGCCACATGGTACAGCCCAGCCGACAGAAAAAGAGAAAAAAGGAATTCCGCATCACTTATTTGGATTTCGAGATCCATGGAGACCTATATCAGCGGGCGAGTACGCGAAGTTGATCCAAGAAAAAGTTCTGGGGATTGATCAAAGGGGTCATACTCCCATTATCTGTGGCGGAGCGGGGCTTTACTATCGGGCAATCACCAAAGGCATTTTTGAAGGTAGCGTTTCTGACCTACCTACCCGGGGACGGTTAGAGCAAGCCTACGAAGAAGATCCGGCAACTTTATTAGAACGTCTCAGGTCTGTTGACCCGGATTATGCGCAGATCGTCCACATCAATAACAAAAAACGGCTGGTTCGAGCGTTGGAGATTTATGAAGCCACAGGAAAACCACCAAGCCAGCATTTTAACGAACAGGATGAGAACCAAACTTCCGTCCTGGATCTTTTTCCAGTTTTGCTCTGCATGGAAAAAGATTTTTTGAATGATAGGATCAACCAAAGGACTAAACAGATGCTTGCATCAGGATGGATTGATGAGGTTAAAACACTCTTAGAGAAACAAAATGAATTGGACTCATCTTTCCCTGGATTAGATTCTATTGGTTATAAACAGATCCAAGCATATTTAAAAGGTGAAATGACTGAGCATGGCATGGAGGAAGATATTGCTCTTAGAACACGGCAATTCTCCCGCCGTCAGGTTAAATGGTTTCGAAAGGAAAAAATAGAGTTTTCTGTAGATATGTCCCATTTAGATCGGGATAAAGTATCTGGAATTATTTCCGATATATATAACTGTCTTACAGTACGAAACCAAGTGTGACCTGGTAATAGAAGGGTAACTATCTTGATTTAAAGTTAGTTTATATAAACAAAAAAGGGGCTGTGAAGCCCCTTTTTAATGAACTGCATATTTATATATTTCTATTAACCACGGTTTCCCCAACGGGTATGTTTCATGAAACGACGGGTCAATGCGCGGTGGATCTCTATGATCTCTTTCTGTGTCTGTGTAAAGACAGACTCGCGTCTATCGTGACTGCCTGATATGATGGTAACCACTGCACTGCGGTATACATCCACTGTATAGGAACCATCTATATACTCTTCCCGAAGTGTTTTCAGGTCGGTCTTGAAATCTTCATGAATATTTTCCAATGTGGTAATTTGATCATCTGTCATCCCAAGTGCATTATACATTGCCTTTTTGATCTCTTCCGGATCACTGGCAAATCGACCCCAGCCTCTTCTGCCGCGCCGCCAACGCCGGTCTTCGTCATCCCTGTTCTCCAGTAAAATTGCTTTTTGATCATCGGTAAGCAGGATTTCCATCTCAGTGCGGAACCATTCCATGATACCCATCAATTCAAATCGGAAAACTATAAGTTCAATGTTCCCATTATTTATCTGGTCAATCAATGACTCAATCGCAGTTCTTTTATACTCAATTAATGCATCATAGGTTTCCAACTGGTCATCATTGAGTATGGATCTCAGGTATAGGTCCATCCGTTGAAATCGTTCTAACCGTTTAAAATGATAGTCATTTTCTTCCGAAAGGATAGTTAGATCAAAGTCACTTGGAGGCGCCAGTAATAACAGTTTTTGCTCCAATGTCAGATTTTCGTGAAGATAAGCAGCCAATTTCCATAGGGCAGCAGGATCTGGATGAAAATCTTTTCCTCTTCCTAGTGAGGCTCGCGCAGAAGACCTTTGCTCAGAATCGAAATCAAGTTCCGAATCCAATTCCTGGATCAGGTATTCAAATTCTGGAGGCGTAGCTTCTTCATTATTCCCAAATCTCGCACATCCCTGTGCCAGAAATAGAATGACAAATGGTAAAATAATTAGTTTTTTCATGGAGTCACCTTCTAGATGTTTTCTCTTTTGACACACTATTCAAATGGAAGTTAAAAAGGAATATATATATTTTGTTGGATTTAATGCTAGCATCTATATTCCGGGCCAGTTATACCCTTTAAATCGGTTCGGAGAGACCGGCAAGGGCAGGGAATTGACCTCCGAGCGAGTGTATTGTGGAACTCTGCCCGGGGGTTTTTTTTTAAATGGATGAGAATAATTTGATGGAAAATCAAAAACAGATCATGGATCAAGAGACAATCACACGTAAAGTGATACGTATCAGCCATGAGATCGTTGAAAAGAATCAGGCCGTAGAAGATCTAGTACTGATCGGGATACGCAATCGTGGGGCACCACTATCCATGCGTATAAGGGATAAAATAATGGAAATCACCAATATTGAGTTGCCTTTGGGATCTTTAGACATCACTTTTCACAGAGATGATTTCCGTGAGCGGCTGGTGATGCCTCAGATCAAGGGTACAGACATAGATTTTTCCTTGGATGGGAGAGTGGTAATTCTTATTGATGATGTCTTATATACCGGCCGCACGATCCGTGCTGCCCTGGATGAATTGAACAGTTTTGGACGTCCATCAGCAGTGCAATTGGCTGTATTAGTAGATCGTGGTCATAGAGAATTGCCTATACGCGCTGACTTCGTTGGTAAAAATATCCCCACCCACGAGGGTGAGCATGTGGCTGTGCGACTCCAGGAAAGTGATGATCGGGAGGGTGTATTTCTGATCAGAGTTAGTGATTAGGCCATGCTTCAGCAAAAACATCTCTTGGGGTTAGAAGGTTATCCGCAGGAAGATATCCAAGCTATAATAGATACAGCGTTTAATTTCCGGGAAGTTCTGGATCGCCCAATTAAAAAAGTACCTTCTCTTCAAGGAATCACTATAGTAAACCTTTTTTTTGAAAATTCAACCCGCACGAGAATCAGTTTTGAACTGGCCCAGAAAAGACTCAGTGCTGACACAGTAAATTTTTCAGCTTCATCCAGCAGTTTAAAAAAAGGCGAAAGTTTCAAGGATACGGTCCAGAATATCGAGGCCATGAAGATTGATGCCGTGGTGATGCGGCACCCCGCACCGGGAGCGCCAAGGCATTTAACCGAATTTATTGATGCTGTGGTTATCAATGCCGGTGATGGCACCCATGAACATCCAACTCAGGCGATTCTGGATATGATGACCCTCTATGAGAAATTCGGAAAAATCAAAGGTTTAAAGATTGGAATCATTGGCGATATCTCCCATAGCCGGGTGGCTCTCAGCAATATTTACGGTTTGATATCCATGGGTGCAGAAGTGATCTTGTGCGGGCCAGCCCACCTGATACCACCCTATATAACTGATTTGGGTGTCAAAATAAATTATAATCTCGATGAAGTGTTGGAATGGGCAGATGCATTAAATGTGCTTAGAGTCCAGAATGAGCGGATGGGAGTAGGTCTGATACCTTCTACACGGGAATATCGTGCACTCTTTGGTATCACTGAAGAGCGACTGGAAAAACACGCAAAAGAAATTGTGATTATGCACCCGGGCCCCATGAACCGGGGTGTTGAAATAGATAGTGCCGTAGCGGACAGTGATCAGGCTATTATTCTGGACCAGGTTTTGAATGGTGTTGCATCCAGAATGGCAATTCTTTATTTGTTACTAGGTGGGAAATATGAGGATAAGGATATCAAATGAAGATTAGCAGCCAGCCAGAAAAAGTACTTTTTCAAAATGGTGAAATCCTGGATCCCGTCAAGAAAACCATCAAACCTGGCGGAGTACTGGTCATCGATGGAAAAATAGCTGATACTGGCAGAATTGAGACACCTGATGATGCAAAAGTATTTGATTGTAAAAATTTGGTGATCACGCACGGATTTTGTGATCTGCATGTTCATTTTCGTGAGCCGGGAAGGGAAGATAAAGAAACGCTACAAACGGGGTCTAGGGCAGCCATGGCCGGAGGTTTTACCCGCGTTTGTGCTATGCCTAATACCAATCCGCCCTTGGATTCACCAGAAGCGGTGAGTTTTATCCAGGAAAAATCCGGATCCTGCCCTGTTCACATACATCCTATAGGTGCGGTCAGTAAAGGTCAAAAGGGGAAGGAATTGACTGAGATGGGTCTCATGAAGGACATGGGTGCAGTGGCATTTAGTGATGATGGTTTGCCCATCCAAGATGGGTCAGTTATGCGCCGGGCTCTGGAATATGCCACCATGCTGGATGTGCCGATTATCAATCATGCTGAGGATGAGTGTTTACGGGCGGATGGGGTCATGAATGAAAGTGTGGTTTCTAATCATCTGGGGCTTCCAGGAAATCCTGCAGTAGCAGAATCAACTATGGTTCATCGGGACCTGGAGTTATCAGAATTGACGGGAGCTAAATTACACGTACCCCATGTCAGTACAGTTGATGCAATAGATTATATTAACGGGATGAAATCCAAGAATAGCAAGGTCACAGCGGAAGTCACCCCGCACCACCTATATTTCAATCATGAAGCGCTGTCTTTCTTTAATACTCATTTGAAGGTAGCGCCGCCCATACGATCGGAGAATGATCGTCAGTCATTGATAGCTGCTGTGAAAGATGGAACCATTGACTGTATTGCAACTGACCATGCTCCCCATACCATACAGGATAAAGAAACTACATTTGACCTTGCTGCTTTTGGTATGATCGGTCTGGAATCCTGTTTTGGGGTGGTAAAAAAGGTTCTGGTAGATGATGCCAGCCTTGATTTGATTTCCCTAATAAGCATGATGACGGTAAAGCCCAGGAATATCATGGGTTTTGATTCAGACCTGTTTAAAAAGGGTGTCGCTGCAGAATTAGTTGTTTTTGATCCAAATGAATCCTGGACCTTTCATCGGAGGAATGTTTACTCCCGTTCCATCAATTCACCTTTTTATGGTAAAGACCTATCCGGTAGAGTCAAATGTACTATTTCGAAAGGGCAATGGACCCATAATTGATATTTGTAGATGTTGCTGAATAAACATTGGCACTTTTTTATAGAAATTCTAATTTCCGAGGCTATATTCGTTTAGAAAATGAAAACTAAAACATTAAAAATTTCTGAGATCAATAAGAACTGGTGGATTGCTGATGCAGAGAACAAAACTCTGGGCCGGTTTGCCAGCAAGATTGCCCAGGTGTTGAGAGGAAAACATAAAGTTAATTTTGCTCCTCATATGGACATGGGTGATTGTGTTGTGGTTGTTAATGCAGAGAAGGTTAGAGTGACGGGAAAGAAGGAATCTGATAAGACCTATTTTCGGCATACTGGATACCCCGGGGGAGGCAAAGTAGTTCATTTTTCACACCTTCGCCGGACACATCCAGAACGTATTCTAGAAAACGCAGTAAAGGGAATGCTGCCCCATAATCGGTTGGGACGTAGAATAATGAGGCACCTGAAAGTCTATGCGGGGGCAGATCACCCTCATATTGCCCAAAAACCACAGGTGTTGGAGATTTAATTTGGCGCAAAATGTATTGTATAGAGGAACTGGGAGACGTAAAAGTTCTATAGCGCGTGTTTGTATCATTTCCCCCGGTAAAGGTGAAATTTCAATCAATGGACGATCATTTCGGGATTATGTATGTCGAGATACCTTAGCCACAATTGTCAAGCAACCATTGGTTGCTGTAGATGCCGAAAAAAATTATAATATTAAGGTCAATGTTTCCGGTGGGGGTTTAACAGGTCAGGCTGGCGCGATCCGCCTTGGGATTTCCAGGGCGCTTCTGAATATAAATTCAGATTATCGCCCTGTTTTAAAATCAAAGGGTTTCCTTACTCGTGATGCCCGCAAAGTGGAGCGGCAAAAACCCGGTCAGCCAGGTGCCCGAAAAAAATTCCAATTCTCAAAACGATAAAGGAAAATGACTGAAGTAAAATTTAAAGATTTGCTGGGAACCGGAGCCCATTTTGGGCATGTTACCAGAAAGTGGCACCCCAACTATAAACCCTATATTCTAACGGAAAAGAATGGGGTACATATCATAAACCTGGAAGAAACTGTCACTGCTATCAATAAAGCCATAAGTTTTATCAAAGATGTAATTGAAAAGAAAGGCGAGGTTCTTTTTGTTGGTACAAAAAAACAGGCCCGTGATATAGTTCAACAGGAGGCTGACCGTTGCGGGATGTTTTATATTGTTGAACGCTGGCTGGGAGGGACACTGACAAATTTTTCAACAATAAGAAAGAGTATCAAACGGCTAAAACTCCTTGAAAAAGAAGGCTCGAGCCTCTATGAAAATCTCACTAAAAAGGAAACCCAGATGCTTAACCGGGAACGAGTCAAATTAGCTGACCAACATCGCGGCATCAAAGATATGCGGCGACTTCCTGATGCGGTTATTGTTGTGGATGCGAATTATGAGGGGACAGCAATCAGAGAAGCAGCAAGTTTGGATATTCCGGCGGTGGCTATTGTGGATACAAATACGAATCCATTACACATTGATTATCCTATCCCGGCCAATGATGACTCGATTCGCACTATACAGCTTATAATGTCTGCCTTTTCCGATGTGATTATAGATGCAAAGGGTTTTGCAACAGTTGAATCTGATGGTGATGATGATACGTCAGATCCTGTGAATGAATCAGTAAAGGCTACTGATGTGGAGAAAGTAGAAAGTTCAGAAGATGAACATTCTGGTGAAAATATCGAGGCACTATCACAGGAAAAATCTATTGAAGAGGAAGAATGATTGTTATGAGTGTTGATGCTAAGCTTGTGAAACAGTTGCGAGATAAAACCGGTGCCGGGATGATGGACTGTAAAAAAGCACTGGTAGAATCAAATGGTGATCTTGAAAAAGCTGTCGATCATTTAAGGAAATCCGGAATTGCTAAAGCAGCAAGAAAAGGTACCCGTGAAACAAAAGAAGGCCTGGTATTTTCTTATATCCATGCGGGGGAGCGCTTAGGTGTATTGGTGGAGATCAATTGCGAAACTGATTTTGTTGCCAAGACCGAAGGGTTTTCTGATCTGGCACGTAACCTGGCCATGCAGATAGCTGCAACAAACCCAATAGCTGTCGATAGAAAAAATATTTCTGAGTCGATTTTGAACCGTGAAAAAGAAATTTATATTGAACAGGCAAAATCATCGGGGAAACCGGATAATATTATTGAAAAAATGATTGATGGAAGGTTGAATAAATTTTATCAGGAAAACTGCTTAATGGAGCAGGCTTTTATCAAAGATCCTGATAAAAAGGTTCAAGACCTGGTTACTGAAACCATCGCCACTTTGGGTGAAAATATCAGCATTAACCGCTATATCCGTTTCGCTGTGGGCGAAACAGGACCCACCAACGGTCAATTATAATTCCTGATCATATGTCTGAACCGCTGTATAGCCGCGTTCTCCTTAAACTCAGTGGAGAAGTGCTGGCTGGTAAACAGGGGTTTGGGATTGATCCTGGAAAAGCTCTTTATCTGGCTCAGCAGGTAAAATCTATCCATGATTTAGGTGTCAAAATTGGCCTTATCATCGGTGCCGGAAATATTTTCCGCGGCATCCAGGCTGCCGGACAGGGAATGGATCGGGTAACGGGTGACTATCTGGGAATGCTGGCGACCATTATGAATGCTATTGCTGTTCAGGATGCTTTGGAAAAAGAAGGCTGTGAAACCAGAACCTTATCTGCCATCAGTGTTGACCAGATTGCTGAACCCTATATTCGGCGCAGAGCTATTCGGCATTTGGATAAAGGCCGCATTGTCATCATGGCTGGAGGTACTGGAAACCCATTTTTTACAACCGATTCTGCCGCTGCTCTCCGGGCCACCGAACTGGGAGCTGAAGTGGTTCTGAAAGGGACGAAGGTGGATGGGGTCTATGATAAAGATCCCCTGGTTCATGCGGATGCAAAAAAATATAATTCTATTACTTATTCAAAAGTGATTCGAGATAATATTCGTGTGATGGATTTAACAGCGATCACTCTCTGTAAAGAAAATAATTTGCCTATTCGGGTGTTTAATATCAATAATCCCGGAGACTTGATAGGGATTTTTATGGGTAGTAAACTAGGTACTATCGTAGCTGAATAAATGCTGGACGAAATTCATCAAGATGGCGAACACCGAATGGATCAGGCTACTAGCCATACACAAGGTGAATTGAATAAGATTCGCACTGGCCGCGCCAATCCGGAAATGTTTAATTCAATCATGGTAGAATATTATGGTACGTTAACACCTTTAAATCAAGTGTCTACCATCTCAGTGCCTGAACCTAGACTTATTACCCTACATCCCTATGAAAAAACGCTAATTCCCGTCATTGAAAAGGCCATTATGAATGCAAATATGGGATTTACACCTGGTAATAATGGTACATCTGTACTGATTCCTATCCCTCATCTATCTGAAGATCGGCGGGTAGAATTAAACCGGTTTGTACATAAATTGGTGGAGGATGGCCGGGTTGCAGTACGGAATGTTCGCCGGGATGTACTCCATCATCTTCATGAATACGGTAAAGAAGAACAAATCAGCGAGGATGAGATAAAACGACAGGAAGATGATATACAAAAACTCACTGACGATCATATTAAGCGGCTGAATGAAATTCAGGAGCAAAAGGAAAGTGAGATTCTGGAAGTTTGATGCTTAAGCTCATTTGAAAAAAAAGCCCCGGGGAACCGGGGCTTTTTCATTTGATATATTCACTATGTTAGTTTAATCACATTTTGACCAACCACAGTGATGGCAGGTGAGACAACCCCCTTCTTTGAAAACAGTATGATTATTGCATTTTTTACAAATCGTTATTCCTTCTGGAATTGTGGGCTCTTGCTTTTCTCCGTTGGTCTCATCTGCCATAGGAGCCATGGTAATCAACAATTTTTGGTCGCCTTCCTGGTCTTCAGTATCATCTGTCTGTTGCCGTATTTCATGAAGGTAGTCATCCAACGCTTTTCCTATAGCGTCTGGTGTGGACAGGATCAAGCGGCCGTCCTCCCAAGTTGGGTTGGGTCCGGAAATACCCTTTAGCTGTCGCACGACTGATTCAGGATTAACACCGGATCGTAAAGCGAGCGAGATCAAGCGGCTGATAGCTTCTGATTGAGCAGCGGCATTTCCTCCGGCCTTTCCAATAGTTGTGAAGACTTCGCACAAACCGTCTTCATCTTCATTGATTGTGATATATAGTGATCCTTCCCCGGTTCTGATTCGACGGGTCACTCCTTGCGTTTGATTAGGGCGGCTTCGCGGATGTTTGGCGACCCTGCTGTCATCTTTTATTTCTGTAGTTTCGGCAGTTGGTTGCTCGCTGGTTTCCTGCACTTTTTTATTTGAGATCAAGATACCTTCCCGGCTGCCTTCGCGATAAACTGTAATTCCCTTCAGTCCGTATTCATAAGCGGTCATATAAATATCAGCCACCGTATCTACTGTGATATCTTCAGACAGGTTGACCGTGGATGATATTGATGAGTCAATATATTTTTGAATAGCTCCCTGCATCTTCACCCTAAAATAGGGATCAATATTGTGGGCAGTAACCACATGATCAGGTAAATTTTCATCATTCCCGTAAAGTTCTTTTATGATCGGATGATAAACTGTGTATTCATCAAATTCCCTACCATAACTGTCGTTCTTTTTTACGCGGCGCTTGTAGGATGTGGCGAAAATAGGCTCAATACCGGATGTTACTCGGGCCACGATCGCCCCGCTGCCTGTTGGAGCCACCGTGGTTAATGTACAGTTGCGAATCCCATATTTCTTTATTTTTGCTTTTATTGATTTTGGCAGATTTTTAATAAATTTACTTTTATTGTAGCCTTCCCAGTTAAAGTTTGGGAATTGTTCTTTTTCCTGTGATAATTCAATGCTGGTTTCATAGGCGGCATCGCGGAACATGGACATGATTTGTTCCACGGTCTGCAGGGCATCTTCACTATCATATTTGATGCCCATGCGCACCAGCATGTCACCCAGACCTAGAATTCCCAGGCCGACTCGGCGGTCATTGGATGCATTCATTTTTTGTTCTTCTAGAGCATGCCGATCCATATTATAGTCGATTACATTATCCAGAAATCGTGTGGCTACGGCTACTGTGTCCTTGAATTCTTCTATCATGAAATTCTTATTATCATCCACAAATCGATCGAGGTTGACTGCTCCCAGGTTACAGCAGCCGCCATCGGGGAGGGGCTGTTCAGCACAGGGGTTGGTTGAGACCAAAGGTGAACAATACTCAGCATTATGATAATCTGTCATCGTATCCCAGAAAATCAGGCCTGGCTCTGCACTAGTATGGGCGTGCAGGTTGATTTTGTCCCATAGCTCTTTAGCCTTGACGGTTTTATATACCTGTTTATCATAATGGAGATCAAAATCATCATCATTTTTAACTGCGTCCATGAACTTGTGTGTGAGCAAAACGGATACATTGGAATATTTCACCATGTTGATGTCTCCAGTTTTGATCTCGATAAATTTTTCAATATCTGGGTGATCTACTCTCAAGGTCTGCATATTAGCGCCACGGCGTCCATGCTGAGCAATGGTATTAGTATTTTCGCTGAAGAGGTTCATAAAACCAGTGGGCCCACAGGAATTGCCGCCGGTTCCGTTAATTGTATCACCTGCAGGTCGTAAAACGGATAGATCATGGCCGCAGCCGCCACCATATTTGTAGGTTAGGGCTTCCTGGATAATTGTTTTGTAAATGGAATTAATGGAGTCATCTTTGATGCCTACTACATAACAATTATTTAAGGTAGTGGTAATATCTTTCCTCCCGGCCCCATGCATGATCCGGCCACCAGGCACAAATTTGAAATCTTCAAGAATGGAGAAAAATTTCTTTTCCCATTTTTTCCTCAGGGCTTTAGTTTTCTCAACTGAAGCTAATGCTTGAGACTGACGGACCCATAACGCCCAGGGATGCGTTTCCCAGGGAGCCAGGTATTTCTGCTTGAGAACATCTGCTCCAAGATTGTCATTATTATAATAGGCATTGACGCGATACTGGTCTGGTATGTTTGATTCTTCTGAATCTTTTTGGCGATCCAAAATTGACTGAATTAATGGTTCAACAGAACGTTTTCCCGGTTGATTCAGCGGTAGATTTAATTCAATTGCTTCGGCCATTTACGTTTTCCTTTGGTATGTGCGGTGTACGTGGTTCGTATTTCCTGAAAGGGCAGGAGGGCTGACAAATGAAAGCGAAATTTTTCGCTCGGTTGGCTAGACACAATATAGAAAATGTACATAAAAACAGACAAGCGGTATTGTGAGAAAAAATCATTTTTTTGACAAACTAGTCAATATTTTATGTGCGTATTGGCTAGGTCTTTATTTTGATACGTTTTACAAAGAATAGTAAAAATTGATAATGCTAAATTAGGAAACCAAATATGAAAGCAAATTTTAATGTAATCTTTTTCATGATCATTTTAATGAGCATGACCACTGCCCAAACCCTGGATGAAGAGCACCGCCTGGTTTGTGGGAATTTCGATTTTGGAGTTATTCCCAAGGCAGCCAGGCAGTTTGCAATTGAAGAAAGAGGTCGCGATGAACAGTATGGCATCAACCTGGCTTTCCAAATCATCTACGGTCGATATGCCCATACAGACATCACCCTGTACCTGACTATAAATGAGCATTTTGAAGGTGCTTCTTTCCTTGTCTTTGATACCTTCACAAAACACTACATCATGGACGACTGGATGCAGTTCACTGAACCAAACCAATCGATTGGTTTGACTATAGCGGACCGAGCTGGCCCGCACTACCTCCGCATTTATGCACCCCATGACAGTGCTGCCGTTTCCGGTTACATAATTGATGAAAATAATAATGTGCTCAGCAGTTGGGGTGATGCGGAGTTTCTAACCTGGCAGTCAGGGTCATCATCCAGCAGTGTTTACATCCAGTTTGATACAGGCCCGGGAGATACAGATGTGGGCAATACGCCGGATGATGAAATTATGCGGGCTGTTGAACGGCTGAACTACCGTCACCAGAATTCTAATTCACCCTTTCATTTTGAGATCGATACGATACATCATGTTCACAATAATAGCTGGGCTATGGGTGAGGATCTTTATGACACATGGGAATCGGTTTATGAACTCTCTTATAATCCCACGGAAATCCTGAATATATTTACCGTCATTGGCTTCCATTACGATCTGGGTCTTGGCGGCGTGGGCGTCAATCCTTGGTATCTAGAATCCTGGGATTCCGTTTTTTACCGGGTATCCATGAAAGGTATTTATCTCACAGATCTATCAGCCGAGGAAGGACGGGATCATGTCTTTGATCATGAAGTGGGGCATAGCCTGGGACTGCTCCATACTTTTAACTACGGCTGTGACCTAGGTACGCATGGGGATTATGTGCTGGATACTCCGACCCACGCCTATGCAAACTATGTCTGCGATTACTCTGTGGATTCCTGCCCGGATGGCCCGGGGAACGACCCGGTGGATAACTGCATGAATTATGTTTATGGCTCAGAGTGCCAGATGGGATTTACTGTGGGACAGCACGGCCGAAGCCTCTGGGCCATTGAACAATGGGTGCCAACCTTGATCGACTTAATTGACGATGTGACCAGTGTTCCGGAAGATTATACCACGATCCAGGAAGCGCTTGATTCTGCAGAAACGGGATATACGATCCATGTGAGCCCCGGCACTTATGTTGAGAATATTATTTGGCCGAATACAGGCGGGCTAAGACTGATCGGCTCCGGGCCGGATTCCACCATCATAGATGGGAATCAAACCAATAG
>DTUG01000115.1 GCA_012964275.1 Fidelibacterota bacterium
TCGTGGGCATGATCCTCAGCGCTGGCCTGGACAGTGCCAGCGTATTGGTCATGTTCGGCGTCATGCAGATATTTACCGGAAGTTTCTATAAAATGCCCATGCCAATACAGCCGCTGAAAGCCATGGCCACCATTGTGATCACCCAAAAAATCAGCCCCAATATCCTTTACGGCGGTGGACTGGCCATCGGCATTTCTATGTTTCTGCTGAACATTACTAAACTGATTGACTGGATCAGCCGGGTCGTCCCCAAGGCGGTAATTCGGGGAATTCAATTTGGTTTAGGGATCAAGCTGAGTCTATTAGCACTGCAGGATTACGTTATTGCAGATGGCATAATAGGGTACTATTTGGCAGCGGCTGCATTCCTACTGGCTATTTTCCTGCTTGGGAACCGTAAATACCCTCCGGCAATTTTTATTATCACCATGGGCATGATCTATGCTTTTGTATTCAAGATCGATGGGCAAACTTTCATACATGCCATAGGTATCTATCTGCCGCAGATTCATACCCCGACATGGGGCGATATTTTGACCGGGTTTCTGATCCTGACCATACCGCAGATACCCCTATCGATCGGTAACTCAATATTAGCCACTAACCAGATCGCCAATGACTGGTACCCCGAACGAGGTGTGACCATTCGAAAGATCAGCTATACCTATTCCCTGCTTAATCTAATTAATCCTTTTTTCAGCGGTGTCCCAATCTGCCATGGGTCCGGCGGTATAGTAGGCCATCATACCTTTGGCGGCCGGACCGGCGGTTCCGTGATTATCTACGGCTGTCTGTATATCTTCTTGGGCCTGTTCTTAAGCCAGGGATTTGATACTCTGGTCCACATCTTCCCATTACCAATTCTGGGTATCCTGCTGCTGTTTGAAGGTCTGGGGCTGATGCTTCTGGTTCGTGATGTGGCTGACTCAAAATCAAACTTTATAATCGCTCTGTTGGTGGGACTGATTGCTGGCAGTATCCGCTATGGTTTCGTCATCGGTTTGTTAGTTGGAACATTCATATATTATATGACTGAAAAAGAATTCACCGGCTTAAGCAATAATAAAAATGATTGAAATGTCATTAAAGAATGGTTCGCAATAAGAGCGGTGTGATTGGCAGTGATAGGAATATTTGGTAAGTATGATGTGGCCGGCTGCCAATGAAACAAAAAGTTAGCCTTCCCCTCTCCTCCCCCAGCCCATTTTTGTTCTGAGCGTCTGGAAATAATCATTATCCTTAAAATCAATTAAGCCGATATTAAAGCCCGCCCGGGTGATCTCGATTGCACAGGTTGGGTCCAGAGTTTCATAGATTTGTCCATCGGCCATAAATGTAATCTTGTCTTCTTCACCAGGAAAATCGATTCGCACCGCTGAATCTGCAGACACTACTAGGGGCCTGGAGGTAAGCGAGTGGGGCGAGATAGGTGTGATCACAAAGCTATCCACATCGGGAGTAATGATCGGCCCGCCTGATGATAATGAGTAGGCAGTGGAGCCCGTGGGTGTGGCCACAATAAGGCCATCCGCTTTATACTTGGCTACCAAGTGATCATTTACGTGCACCTGGGTGGTAAGCATACGGTGTGATTCCCCATTGCTCACCACAAAATCATTAAGCCCGGTATGTTGCTTTTCAATCCCGTTTTTTGAGATTACGGCCTGAACTATTGTCCGTTGCTCCACCGTGAAATCTCCCGCCGCCACTTGATCCAGACGCTGGAACAGGTCTTTCAGGGTCACTTTTGCTAGGAATCCCAGGTCTCCCAGATGAATTCCCAGGATCGGTGTAGGCCGGTGTTCCACGGCCCGCGTACAGGACAGAAATGTTCCATCACCACCAAGAACAAGCATAAAATCCAGTTTGGTTATGTCTTCCTTAGAGTGGATCACAGGTTGGCTGTAGTCCCTTCCTTTTTCTTTAGTCAGGATATGTTCCGTGAGGTGAGCAGCTAATTCTTTTTCCTTAGACCAGTCCAAAACTTTAGGCAACGTTTTCCAAAAAGAATCCTTTTCTGTATTGCCCCAGATACCAAATGATAACGGTTTTCTCATTCAAGTTCCTCAAGGTCCAGGTTTCCATCGGAATCCTTGATCAGAGACTGCACTTTCTGTTCGGCATTTTCCAACTGTTCCCGGCAGGCTTTGATCAGGTGCATTCCTTCTTCGAACGATTCCAAGCTCCGCTCCAGGGATGTATCTCCGGACTCCATTTTTTCAACTAGGGATTCCAAGTTTTGCAGTGCTTCTTCAAAGGACGGGGATGATTTTTTCTTCGCCATGACGAAATTTAACCGATTAGTTTTTTAAATCAGCCTTTTTTTCAGCTTCCATGGAGCCTTGTCCTGTTCGCAGATGAAAAAAGTCTCCTACATCTATGTCCACTGCGGACCGTATGATATCACCAGTTTCTTTCTTAAAAGCAATCGCATATCCCCTTTCCAGTACCTGCCGAGGACTTAAGCTGATCAGTTGTTTATTGAACCCAAGAACTCGATCTTTATCCCTTTTTAATAAAACAATCATGGACTGCTCCAGTCTATGCGATAACTGGGAAAGTTGCTCCAACTTCCGCTCAATTTTTCTCATTGGCTGAAGTAGAATTAACCTTGAATCCAGTCCATCTACATTCAGCCAATATGTTTCCAACTTTTTTTGTAAAATAAATTGCAAGTTTCCCATGACCTCTTTAGCCCGTTTCAAAATTTCAGATCTAGATGGTGATACGATTTCTGCAGCCGCAGACGGTGTTGGTGCCCTCAGGTCAGCAATAAGATCTGTGATAGAAATATCCGTTTCATGACCCACAGCCGAAATAATGGGCAATGTACAACTGAAAACAGCGCGGGCAGTAATTTCTTCATTGAAGGCCCACAGATCCTCCAGAGATCCGCCTCCGCGGCCAATTATAATGACATCGCATGCTGCATACTGCTCTAGATCAGCTATACCGGCAGCTATATCTTCAGCGGCACCTTCCCCTTGTACTTGTGATGACCTTAAAATAACACGTACATGAGGTGCCCGCCGTGCCAGGACATGTAAAATATCTCTCAAAGCTGCACCGGTACCAGATGTGACGACACCTACTGTTTTAGGGTAGATGGGCAGGGCTTGTTTATGATCATCAGCAAATAATCCCTCTTCTGCCAGTCGTTTTTTTAATGCTTCATACGCCTGGTAAAGATCACCAACGCCCGCTGGTTTCAGTTTCCGGACAATGAACTGGACCTGACCCCGCTGCTCATATACAGATACGGATCCAAAGACTCGAATCCGCATGCCATCTTCAGGGTGAAACCGGAGCAATCGATTAGTCTGGCGGAACATGGCACAACGCAGTTCAGCATAGCTGTCCTTCAAGGTAAAATACATGTGTCCGGATGAGTGATGGTGAAAATTGGATATTTCACCGGTTACCCATATATCCGCAAATGTTCCTTCTAGGAGCGAACGGATCTGGGATGTGAGTTCGGATACGGTATAATGGGATTCATTTACCATCTAAAAAGCAAACCATCCTTTTAATATTTTTCTGACCGGTGCCGGTCTATGTTAGACTAAACCTTCTTTTTTTTATGACGGTTAGCGCGCAATCGCTTTTTCCGTTTGTGCGTGTTCATCTTCCGTTTTTTTCGCTTTTTCCCGCAGGGCATAAAGTCCTCTTATTTATTGATTAATTCATTAACGCGTGACCGCATCAACTTACTGGGTTTAAATGTGGGTACAAACCGTTCAGGCAGATAAATCGGGTCACCGGTACCGGGATTTCTGGCTTTTTTGGGCATTCGGTGTTTGACACCAAATGTTCCGAAACCACGGAGTTCCACACGTTTGTTTTCTGCCAACGATTCAATGATAGTGGTCATGACCCCGTTCATCACGGCTTCGGTCTCCACCTTTGTCAATCCAGTAGCATCCGATACAACATCAACTATATTCTGTTTTGTCATGGTATTATCCTTCTTTTACCCATATGATGAGTTTTTGGCCTGGATAGATCAATTGGCTGCCATATTTCAGAATGTTCCAGCGCCTTATTTTACTAGCACGGGTGCCATAATCTTCAGCGATCTGTCCCAATGTATCTCCCCGTTTTACTTTGTAAACTACCTTATAATGTCCGGATGGTCCGCCATTATCACCAGTGCCCCAAACACGGTTTCCACCTTTAACCGGTACCTTCAATTTTGTCCCTACCCTTATTTTATGACGGTTCCGAATCTTATTCACGGAAGCGATATCATGGATCGAAACACCAAATTTTCTTGAAATAGTCCAGAGGCTTTCACCATATTTGACTCGATGCACAAGAAATTGTGGTGCGAAGCGTTCACTCTCAGGAATTAAATTCCAAGCTGTGACAAAATGATCTATCTTACCTTTTGGCAATTTTAATAAATAGGACCCTTCTGCCGGCGATGCGGACTGCCTTAACTCAGGATTATATTTACGAATAGTCTTCACTGAAATACCAGCTACCCGAGCCAGAACAGCCAGATCAGCGCTATGTTCCAAAACAAATTCATCATACTCAAAGGGGGCTGCCTTTGGCACCTTGAAACCATATGCATCTGGATCCTTGGCAATGATCGCTGCTGCTAAATAATAAGGAATATAATTTCTTGTGTCACGCGGAAGAGAATGCATCTGCCAGAAATCATAGGTCTGGTGCAATCGTGACGCCCGCAGTATACGGCCTTCACCAGCATTATAAGCTGCCAGGGTTAAATACCAATTATCAAATTGGGTATACAGATACCTTAAAAAGGCACAAGCTGCTTTAGTACTTTTCACCGGATCCCGGCGCTCATCTATATACCAGTCTCGTTTTAAACCATATTTTTTTCCCGTCGAATAAATGAATTGCCACATTCCAGATGCATTGGCCCGACTGTAGGCTTTCGGGTTCAATCCCGATTCGATCATGGCCAGAATGAATAATTCTTCCGGCAGCTCATTCTCTTTCAGAATGGGTAAAATAAGATTTTTATACTCTTCACGACGTTTCAGCCAAATCTCAAACTGTTTACGTCCTTTAGCTGTCGTAAAATAGGTAATGAATTGATCAACCTGTTTGTTTCTCACCAGTGGAATATGACCATCCCGATCATCCACGACTGTGAATTTCGTTTTTCCCATTTCTATTTCTAAGGGTTCAATCACCTCCGTAATATCATGGCGGAATCTTTCGGCAGTCACCGGTGCATCAGATGACTGAATGGTCTCCAACTTATGAGTATAAATATCTAGAAAAGATTTTTCAAATCGTTCGAACTCATCCTGGTCTTCCTGATTCATATCACCGATCTGATCAGCTTCCATCAAAAGATCGTAAATGCGGCTCAGGTTAAAAATAACCTCTAGGGTATCCCGATGGTTATCGGCAATAATTACATCCGCTAGTAAAACTTTCACATCTTGTATTATTTGCGGAAATCGGTTTCGGCTTTCATCTACACTATTTTCCAGCCGCGGAACTAATTCCTGATCATTGGCGGGAGAGAGTGGGTTTGGATCCGGGTTCGAATTATTCCCGGCCTGTATATGGCTCACCACCATGAGAAGAAAAATTCCTGTAAGTATTTGTATCAAAGGATGTTAGAGAAATTACAGGGGGCGAACTTAGAGCAAGGGAAGAGGTCCATCAAGCGCTTATCTATTCATTTTTTCAATAGTATTAGAGGTGCTGTAACCGGGCGTAAGGGGTACAGTTTTTACTATTCCGCCAGCAGCAATAACCTCCCGAGCACCGATAATGGAATCAATTGTATAATCACCGCCTTTGACCAAAACATCAGGTTTAATTTCAGCGATCAACTGGGTCGGAGTGTCCTCATTAAAAATTATAATTCCATCTACGGAATCGAGCTTAAATAGATTGTTGCTCCGTTCTACTTCATTTTGAATAGGTCTTTCTGTCCCCTTTAAACGTTTTACGGATTGGTCTGAATTCAAACCGACAAGCAGTATATCACCATAGGCTTTTGCTTGATTCAGCAAATCCTCATGCCCCTTGTGAATTAGATCAAAACACCCATTTGTAAAGACAATACATTTATTCTGATTTCGCCATTCCGATAGATTAAAAGCTAAATTTTCGTCAGTCAGTATCATATATCTCGCTTCAGCAAGCAGAACTGACACAATAAGTGATTACAAAAATGATTTTCCATTTCTATCAATCCCTGGAGGACTGGGAAGGAACGTAAGGTTTTTGGAGATAATATTTTCTGGAATTGCTTTTGAAAGCGCCCATAGGAATAAGGTAAACGAAGTTCCAGCCAGAGTTTCAACCAATCTTCATATTGTTCATCTTTTCGCGATAAGCTATACATAGCACCAGCGGGGAAATGGACATTTCCACACCACTCGACCCAGGTCCCCTGCCCTAATTCCGTTCTCCGAAAAAGCTTTTCTACTCTGCTTAATTGGTTTAGGTCAAATAATTCCTTTTGTGTTAATTGATTCAGATCGTATAACCATGATGCTGCCTTATTAAAAAGTAAATTTGGATGGCGTACGGGACGAACTCCCCGCTTATGCCAATGGAAGGTGCACGCTTTAGATAAAAAGTTTTTAACCCATTCTTCGATTTGTCTATCCTGGGCATAATCCCAATCCAATTGCCTACCCAATCGACGCCATTGCTGTTTATTGCCGTCAGTACCCAACGATGCCAATGATTCAGGATAATAAATATTTCTCCAATTCTCATTCCTGCGAAAAAGGGCAATCTTTCTATCCCAGCGATGAATGCTCATCCGAAAAATATGTTGCATCGCTGTTTCAGTTAATGAAATACCAGGAAGTTCACATTTAGAACTATTTCCCTGTAGAATTAAGGTTATTATATCAGTTACTGGTTCAACGCTTAATTGACGTACAACATGTAGCATAACATTCTTATATCGATGATCAAAAAGGTGTCCATGCGATTTCCAATCATTCTCCTTAACATGTAATTCTATGTCGCCTTGAATTATGCGACCCTCGCAGAAAATGACACCATTTAAATAATCAGGTCCTTCGTGGGGATTGCTTCTTCCCCTAAAAATAATAAGGATCGAATGTCCGTTTCGATCCTTCAATACAGTTCCAGGTTTTAGTTGCCGCCATTGCCTGATCAGGTTGTTTTCATTTCCTAAATCTGATTCTGCGATTCTGGGAGGGATACTGTTCCTGAAAGGATTTGTATAAATCAAGTTCCTGCCACTGATTTTAATCGGAGCACGGCATCGCGGACATCCTTTGCCAATTGTTTTCGATCATCAAATTGATATGACCCCGAATTGATTGGTTCGCCCACCTTCAATAACAATTTGTGCTTTTTGAATTGCTTTGATCCCTTTTTCAAAGATTCAAAGGTACCAGAGATTGCTAAGGGTACGATGAGCATACCAGTTTCAATGCCCAGTAGCAGTCCACCAGGTTTAAATGGTTGAATTTCACCATTTAGTGTTCTGGACCCTTCCGGGAAAAGTAATATGGACCGGGGTTTTACCAATAATGAATGTTTTATCTCGTCCATTGATTTCATTGCTTTTTCATGATTGCTCCGATCAATAAATACATGTCCGCCTGCTTGCATCGCCCAACCTAAAATCGGAATCCATTTTAATTCCATTTTTGCAATGGGAACCAGCCAGTACGGCAAGCATCCGAACAATAAAGGGATATCCATACTAGATGAATGGTTGGCAGCAAATATATAATTTTCATCCGGGTCCAATAAATCCAACCCCTGAACTTGATATGGGGTTCTTAATGTAAAGAGAATAAATCTGCTCCAAAGCCGGGTAATCCAACTCATCGCTTTGCCCCTTGTTGGATCAAATAGCGCAATAAATAATGCTAAAGAACCCAAAATAATGGTCCATAATATGACGACAAACCAAAGCCAGTAATAACGCAATTAAGATATCTCCCCAATTCCAAGAAAATCTGCAACCGGATCTGGGAAATTAATGTTACCATCCTTATTCTGATAAGTCTCCAGCAGGGCAACCATCAATCTCGGTGTCGCAAGGCCAGAACCATTCAGTGTATGCACATATCCAACCTTTTTATCCGAACTATGTCTATATCGTATCTGACCCCTTCTGGCTTGGAAATCCTCAAAATTACTGCACGAGGATACTTCCAGCCATTTCATCTCTCCCGGAGCCCAAACTTCCAGGTCAAAGCATTTAGCAGCAGCGAAACTAAGATCACTTGTACACAGTTCTACAACTCTATAAGTAAGCTGCAGTTCCTGAAGCACAGATTCTGCCTGTGTCGTCAAGGACTCCAATTCATCATAAGACGATTCGGGTGTAGTGAACTTAACCATCTCAACCTTATTGAATTGATGTAGCCTAAGTAAGCCCCGTGTATCTTTGCCATACGATCCAGATTCCCTACGAAAACAGGGTGAATATGCGACATAATTAATCGGTAAATCATCTTCGTTTAGGATTTCGTTTCTATGGATATTTGTGACTGGAACTTCAGCTGTCGGCGCTAAATATAGGTGATCCAATTCAGTGTGGTACATATCTTCTTCAAATTTTGGCAACTGACCGGTAGTACGCATGGATTCCTCCAACATCAGCACTGGTGGATATATTTCGGTGAAATGATACTCCCGTTTATGATGATCCAGCATCGTATTAATAAGTCTTCTTTCCAGTTCTGCGCCTTTTCCCGTATAAAGCGGGAAACCACTTCCTGAGATTTTTGAACCTCTTGCCATATCGAACAGTTCCAAGGACTCACCCAAGGTGGTATGGTTTCGTGGTTCATAATCAAAATGAGGCATGTCTCCCCATTCTCTCACGATTACATTGCCAGTGTCATCGTTACCTGTCGGAACAGATTCATGGGGCATATTGGGTACTTGGTCAAGCAGAGCATTTAAAGCCGTTTTTATTGCTCCCGCCTCCGTTTCTAGGGATTTTAATGTATCCCCTAACTGGCGCATGGATTCAATTGCT
This sequence comes from Fidelibacterota bacterium, assembly GCA_012964275.1. Classification (GTDB taxonomy): domain Bacteria; phylum Fidelibacterota; class Marinisomatia; order Marinisomatales; family UBA1611; genus UBA1611. The sequence continues at coordinate 8,978 of DTUG01000115.1, forward strand.
CCGTCTGCATTCTCGCCCTGACGCTTAGCATTTCCGATTGCTTCTGAAGCCCGATTTCGCTCTGCCCGCATTTCATCAATCTCGTGCTGTAGTGCCCTGTTTTTCTCATCCAAGTCCAAAATTTCCGATATAGAAACGGTACTACCTTTTTTCTTTATCCCATCTTTTACTATGTCGGGATGCTGACGGATAATCGATAATGAAATCATAATGATTACTTAATAACTCTGATAGAAACTAAATGTTTTAACAAATGTTTTTCAAAAATAAATAACTTAAACTAGGATATAATTTTAATTCCTAATTGATGCGTAAATATTTCAAATAAATAATTGTTTCTTTTATGAAAAAAATACTTGTTACCGGAGTGGCTGGCTTCATTGGGTATCATCTGGCAAAAAGATTACTGGAAAAAGGTTATGAGTTGGCAGGTCTGGATAATTTGAATAATTATTATGATCCCCAATTAAAGAAAGATAGGCTTGAACAGCTTATAAACCACCCCAATTTCAAATTTACAAAAATTGATTTTACTGATCAGGATAAAACAAGATTTTTCTTTAAAAAACAACCCTTTGAGCAGGTGATCCACCTTGGAGCTCAGGCTGGTGTACGTTATTCACTTGAAAACCCACAAGCTTATATTGATGCTAATCTGACTGGATTTCTCAATATTCTTGAGGGTTGCCGTCAACATAATATCCGTAATGTCATTTATGCATCATCCAGTTCCGTATATGGAGGTAATATCAAATCACCCTTTTCAGAAAATGATCGAGTGGAACAACCGCTCTCTTTATATGGGGCATCCAAGATTGCAAACGAAGCTATGGCTCACGCCTATGCACATTTGTATAATATTCAAATGATCGGACTACGCTTTTTTACGGTGTATGGACCATGGGGCAGGCCGGACATGGCTTTATTCCTATTTACAAAATCTATCCTAAATGGCGAGCCCATCCAAGTATTCAACCAGGGGAAACATGCCCGTAGTTTTACCTATATTGATGATATTATTGAAGCCATGTTCCGGTTAATAAAAAAAACAGAGGCAGGTTCAACAAAATTTGAGAAAAATGAAATATTTAACATTGGTGGATCCGAGTCGGTAAAGCTGATGCGTTTCATAAAGATCATTGAGAACAATCTAGGCTTGGAAGCCAATATTGAGTATTTACCGCTTCAGCCAGGAGACGTCAAAAAAACAAATTCTGATAATCGAAAATTAGAATCTATCGTTGGATATAGCCCTCAAATTGACATCGAAACTGGAATAAAACATTTTATAGAGTGGTATAAAAAATATTATCATATTACCTGAATAAATATTCCCGGTATTTTATTAGCGACCTTTTCCGAATAAAACAACCATAAGAGTGCTGAGCAGAATTTTCATATCCAGGTTAAAACTTATATTTTCGATATAAAAAAAATCATATTTTAGTTTCTGGCGGACATCTTCAACATCCCTATCGGATGGATGCTTGATCTGAGACCATCCGGTAATACCCGGACGCATCCTGAATCTTCGGTCATATAGAGGGAATTCTTCCCTTAACTTTTCCACAAAAAAAGGTCTTTCTGGCCGGGGTCCAACAAGACTCATTTCTCCTTTCAATACATTGAATAACTGGGGAAATTCATCCAGCCTGAATCTCCTGATGAATCGCCCCATTGAAGTGATTCTGGGATCATCATCCAATGCCCATATGGGGCCACTTTCATCTTCAGCTCCATGAACCATTGATCGAAATTTATAGATCATAAAAGGTTCACTGTTAAGTCCCAATCTTTCCTGGTTATAAAATACAGGACCTTTTGAATTAATTTTAATAACAACAGCGATCATTGCCCATATTGGTAAAAAACCGAGCAATATTGGTAAACTTATTGCCAGATCAAATGCTCTTTTCATTCCAGAACCGACCCATTTCCCCTCCTTGAAATCAATATCAATTAATGGCAATCCAGTAATTTGTTCTGTCCTGGCTAGACCACTGATTACTTCGTAAAGATCCGGCACTATTTTGACACTGACTGGTGTGCCATTGATGACGGAGATCAGATCCATAACTCGGTCATGCTTCATATTATCTAGGGCAATAATGACATCCGATACAGGGTTCTTTTTTATAATAGTTCTCAGTTCTTTTTCTTTGCCCAGAATTGGCCGAGGTAAGTTGTTATGAATCCTTGCGTCCTTTCCTGCTTCAATAAAACCCGTAACAGTAAAAAGCTTTTGCTCATGATTGATTAGGCTATATGCGGCATACTCTGCCCGGTGTCCAGTTCCTATTATCAACGCACGATGTTGCCCAAAACCTCTTCGTAATAATTGTTTTTGCAAAGTACGCACGATCCACCTATTTACAATCGTAATAGTGGTAAAGTACATCCAGTATCGAATCATCAATGGTGCTGTTATCGGACCCATATTAACATTAATTCCAAGAAAAAATACGCCAGCAATCATAAGGATGAGTGTAATGCGAACCAAATTTTCGGTCTCACTAAATCTCGATACTGTGGGGCCACCCCTGTATAAATTAGAAAACCAGAATATTGTACCCCATGCACATTGGGTAATACCAAATAATATCCAGAACGGTTGTTGAAAAGAATCCAGAACATCCATAAAAACGTATTTCATGGATAGAAAACCTGCGATGCAGTCCAAGGCGAACAAAACCCAGGAAACGGTCCACTTTGGGACACGTATTATTAATTGATTAATTAGTGACATGTTTCGAATCAGTTTTTAAAAAACGAGCCCGAAAAACGCCGAATCACTTAAAGGTGAGAAGCGCTTCCAGATTTGCCAGGAAAACTCAGTTATTCTTTGAATCTGTTACTGACAAACTGTTAGCGCTTTATTTCAATAGGAATCCTTAAATTGGAGTAAAAACTTACCTTCTCAAGAAGGGAAATGCAATATTTATGAACCTCTGGAAATATATTTTTTTCTACATTCTTTCTTTAACATTCTTATTTGGATGGACCGGTTTACCCTTAGAACCCAATCATCCCGCTCAGGTGTACCTTAGAAGGCAGGCGGCTTTGGGTAACGTCCCCCTTTCTATACTATCAAATGCCCCGATTTCAGTTATTCAAACTTTTATTGGGTTATCTGCTGTAAATACACCTTTGTCTAATCGTCTATTGCGCGATCTGGGGATACCGGCAAACCAGTCAGGTTTGATCCATCCCTTCAATAAAAATTCTATCAGTGATATTTGGCAATCATTTTTCAAATTCAATCTGAGTAAACCTGCCCCTAATTTGATATCTATCGCACAAGACACACTAACATTATGGGCAGATTGGGTGGAACAAGGATACATAATTGGGCAGGATTCAGTAAAAACGTATTATAACGACCAATTGACAGTGCGAGGCATCTTGTATGATAAAATCTATGCTTATTCCAGATTCACAATGCATCACATATCAGGTGAAGATCCTGCTGTGGCACATGGTTACCAGAATGAATGGACAAAATATTTCCCTGATATCAACAAGACTTTCTGGTACACATCTGAAGCATCTTTTTACATTAAAAACCAATTGTTTGATATAGAAATTGCTAGGACTCCATATTCTTGGGGATGGTCAACAACACAATCACCGATCATAGCTGCCGCTGCAATTCCCTTCAGTCGGATCTCCTTGTATAAAAATTTAGGCAAT
>DTUG01000116.1 GCA_012964275.1 Fidelibacterota bacterium
AGGCTTTCGTGTCGGAAAGGGAAAAAGGAAGAACTATCTCCGGTCCATATGGCCACGTAGTCCATCTTGACATCCGTCACTTGGGTGAAAAGAAAATTGACAAAAAGATTCCCTTCGTCCGGGAGTTATCCAAAAATTACGCTGGTATTGATCCTGTATATGAACCAATCCCGGTGAGACCCGTCGTTCACTACATGATGGGAGGTATTGATACTGATATCACAGGGGCGACTGCCCTTCCCGGTTTTTATGCCGCCGGAGAGTGTGCCTGCGTCTCTATAAACGGGGCAAACCGTCTGGGATCGAACTCCCTGACGGAACTTTTGGTGTTTGGGCGTCGCGCAGGGAAGGCAGCGGCCCAGTTTGCATTGGAGAGCCCTCGTCTAAACACAGCCTCGCTGGAACTGCAAGTTGCCGAGGAACAGGAACGTATCAGCAGAAACTTCTTTAGAAAAGATGGGGGGACAGAAAGAATTTTTACTCTTCGGCAAGAAATGAACGAAACCATGGAAACGAGTGCCGGCATCTATCGCTCAGAGAAAAGTTTGAAGGAAACATGCAATAAAATAAAAGAACTTAAAGACCGGTTTTCTAATATTATGATGGAGGACAGAAGTCTCAATTTTAACACGGAACTGACCTCAGCGCTGGAACTAGAATTTATGCTGGATGTTGCAGAAGCCATCACCTACAGTGCCCTGGAAAGAACGGAAAGCAGGGGTTCTCACCAGAGAACAGACTTCCCGGGTAGGGATGATAAAAAATTCTTAAAGCATTCTTTGGCATACCAAAATGATACTGAACCCCGTATCGATTATAAAGATGTGGTGATTACTAAATGGCCGCCTGGAGAAAGGGTTTATGGAAAGGAAGAATAAGGTATAAGAAATGGTAGAAACTATGAAATTGGAAATCTTCCGTTACCGACCTGAGAAAGAGAGCGTGCCCACCTTTCAGACATACAAGGTCCCGTTCCGTGAAGACTGGGTGGTGCTGGATGCCATCAATCACATTAAGGATGAGATTGATGGAACGCTTTCCTACCGTTGGTCGTGCCAGATGGGGGTCTGCGGCAGTTGCGGCATGATGATAAACAACGTTCCGAAGTTGTCCTGCGCCGCATTCCTCAAAGATTACTACCCAGATAAAATTCGTATAGAACCATTAACGGGCTTTCCCGTAGAGCGGGATCTCATCTTCGAAATGGATGACTTTATGACAAAACTGACAGAGATACAGCCATATATCATCCGGAAGGAAGGCGAGGAGAAGCCACTGGATGAAGGTGAATACCTTCAGTCCCCCGCTGAGCTGGCTCACTTCAAGCAGTACTCCATGTGTATTAACTGTATGCTCTGTTATGCTGCCTGTCCCGTCTATGCCATCGATTCCACCTTTATCGGACCTGCCGCTATTGCCCTTGGCCAGCGGTATAACATGGACTCCCGGGACCAAGGAAGAGATTCTCGGCAGGAACTCATCGCCAGTCATGAGGGAATCTGGGAATGCACCTTTGTAGGTGAGTGCAGCGCCGTCTGCCCTAAGGATGTGGATCCAGCCGCGGCAATCCAGCGGGCAAAAGTCTCCAGCACTGTTGACTGGTTTAAGGATGTTTTGATCCCGTGGGGGAAAAAGAAATGAATACTTATCACAGACCCGTACCCAATACATGGTGGCTTAAGCGTAAACCGTACATTTTATTCATGATTAGGGAGCTAACCAGTGTCTTCGTTGCGGGGTATTGTATTTTTCTACTGGTCTTGGTTTACAAACTGACACAAGGGGCCGATGCCTATGGAAATTTCATGGCCGCTTTAAAGTCACCCAGTAGCGTGGCGCTGCATCTCATCACACTCGCTTTCGTGCTCTACCACACTATTACCTGGTTTAACCTGACGCCAAAAATCCTCGTGCTCTACAGAGGAGAGGAGCGGGTTCCCCAAGGACTGGTAGCGGGGACGTTCTACGCCGGGTGGGTAGTGGTTTCCGTTATTGTTGCATGGCTTGTATTGGGAGTGTAGAGATGGCGAAGTCCAACGAACCGATCTGGTGGTCACTGTTTTCAGCTGGTGGCATGGTAGCAGCTATGATGTTTCCCATCCTGATCATCATAACGGGCATTTTGGTACCATTTGGATTGGTGGGCGATGATCCTTTAAATTTCGAAAGAATTCGGGATGCCGTGTCCCAACCTCTCGTCAAATTGATCCTTTTCACTATAATTTCCCTTCCACTCTTCCACTGGGCCCACCGCTTCCGCTTTACCCTTGTAGACGTAGGGCTGAAGTCCGTGAGCACCCTAATCTCCATTCTTTGTTATGGTGGGGCGATTGTTGGAACAATCGTCTCAGCAGTAGTATTCTGGACTATTTAAGGGAGATTCTACTGGAAAAGTCGGAGGTTAATAGCCATTCAACTGGAAATTCACCGGATTAGATATCCAGACATCCACAGCCCGATTGAGTTGCTTGGCAGACTTGAACTTTGTCATCTTTATTGCGGTCATTACTGCTTCATTAAGGCCGGTGTTTGAAATCCCCTTTAACACACTCATTCCCTGTACATGGCCTTTTTCATCTACGAATGTTTGAATAATAACCTAACCTTCAATACCGGCTTTCGGTGCAATCTCAGGATAGACAATATTTCTCTGAATCGCACTATAATAGAAAACCTA
>DTUG01000117.1 GCA_012964275.1 Fidelibacterota bacterium
CACTTTCATTTGCAAAAGACTGGCTAACTACCAATTCGATTATAATTGTAGTGTTCTTTTTTTGTAGTTGCGAAGATACTGTAACAGACAACACTAATATATCCGATGGTTTTGATCCGGAAGATTGGGTGGAGCTGCATAACCCAACGAATGAAACCATTGCCATTGGCCTGTGGGAGTTCAAGGATGAGAATGATGATCATGTATTCACCATTCAGGAAGATCAGATCCTGGGCCCGGGCCAGTACCTTGTGTTATGTAAAAATATAGTGGCGTTTAATGACCACTTCCCGGATATTGGAAATTTTGCGGGTGATCTTGGATTTGGATTAAGCGGCGGCGGGGAACTGATTAGGTTGTTTGATTCTAACGGATTATTGGTTGATAAGGTAGAATATAATAATTCTTCCCCATGGCCAACAGAGCCCGATGGCAATGGACCAACTCTTGAACTCATTCATCCATCTCTAGATAACGATTTGGGAGAAAATTGGGCTGCTTCCGATGGCTATGGTACGCCTGGTGCGGTAAACAGTGTTTACGTTGCAGACAGTTCTAATAGTATTGATTCCGCAGTAGTGATTAATGAGATTAATTATAATTCCGCTGATGAATAAAAACAAAATATTTCTATTTTAATATTTACTAAATGACCTTCAGACACTCTCGATGGATGAATTGAATAATACTAAAGTCGACAAGGATTAGATAAAATCAATAAACATCAAGCCCCGCCCAGCGGGGTTTTTTTGTGCGCACATACCCTGGATTGCTATTGATCTCAGGAAATATTCAATAAGTAATTAAATTATTGCTGTCGTTTATTCAGCAATGAAACCATTACTCCCAATTCTGATCCTGCTCTCCGCTCTCTCTGCCACTGATCGGTTCCAGGGCGAACTGCCCATTGGCTTAACGGAAGAAGAAAAAACCCGGATCCATGAGATCTATACCATGGGCAGGGATACGGATCCGCCGCCAACACCGATCCGGAATGTGGCCGAATACGAGCGCATGGAGGGTGTCCTGATCCGGTACCCACTTGGTATTTCCACGTCACTCATAGCTGAAATGGCAGAAGATGTAACAGTTTATTGTTTAGTATCCTCCAGCTATCAAAGTTCAGCCTACAATTCAATGAACAACGCAGGGGTGAACATGGATCACGTTGAATTTGTTTTAGGATCTACAGACAGTTACTGGACCCGGGATTACGGTCCCTGGTGGGTGGTGGATGGCGACCGGAATATGTCCATCGTGGACTTTACCTACAACCGGCCCCGGCCCAATGACAATCAGGCACCATCAAAAATGTCTGACCATTTAAGCGTTCCCTATTTTGCTACAGACTTGATTCACGCAGGTGGGAATTATATGACCGATGGTTTTGCGATCTCTGCATCAACTGAACTTGTGTTTGATGAAAATGAAATTCCCGATACCCAGGTGCTGCAGATCATGGAGGACTATTATGGAATTGAAACGTATCATGTAGTGCCCGATCCCAATAACACATACATTGACCATATTGACTGCTGGGGAAAGTATCTGAGTCCAACCAAAGTGCTGATCCGGGAGGTTGCTTCCAGCCATGCGCAATATGATGAGATCGAAGAGACGGCTGCTTATTTCGGCAATTCCACAAATGAATGGGGCGAACCCTGGGAAGTTCATCGTGTGTGGACACCCAATGACCAACCCTACACTAACTCTCTGATTTTAAATGAAAAAGTACTGGTGCCCATTACGGGCAGCAGTTGGGACGATGAAGCTCTTGCCGTTTATGAAGAAGCCTTTCCTGGATATGAAGTGTTGGGCTTCACCGGTTCCTGGGAATCCACAGACGCCATCCATTGCCGCGCAAAAGGAATTCCTGATCTGGACATGCTGCAGATCTTTCATAATCCCATTAATGACAATACGGAGCCAGAGCAGGATGGCTATGAAGTTAATGTCACAGTAGATGACCTGAGCGAAGCTGGATTAATCGAAGATTCTATCAGGATCTTCTGGAAAACGCCGGAAATAAATTCCTGGACATTGGCACCCATGTATGGCGTAGATATACCGGAGGAACCGGACACTCGCGTCGGCTGGATTCCCGCTCTGGCTGATTCGGGAACAATTCAGTATTTTATCCAGGCCGCGGACTCATCCGGCCGTATTGAGCAAAGTCCCTTAGCCGGTTACCATGAATTTTGGGCTTTGCCCACGAATGCCTGCCAGGAATGGGAATTGGGTGACATGGACAATTCCGGAACACTGGATGTGATTGATGTGCTCTTACTGGCAGACCTGGTATTGACTGGCCAGTCTCTAGGCGTGTGCTGCGATTCCGTCGCAGACATCAATGATGATGGATCCTTAAATGTTATGGATGTTGTGATGCTGGTCAATCAAGTTCTATATTCTTGAGCCATGAGTAAATCCCGGCAATATGATCTTGTAGTCATGGGCGCAACCGGATTTACGGGCCGGCTGATAGCGGAATATCTGGCTGTAAACTATGGCGTTGAGAATGATCAATTTACCTGGGCTGTAGCCGGCCGAAATAAAAGCAAGCTGTTGAAGCTTAAAGAATACCTTTCCCAATTCGATCCTGACGCGGGATTACTGCCGGTATTGATAGCGGAGAGTTTTGACCGTCAATCCCTGGATGCCATGACATCCCAGACGAAAGTCATCATAACAACAGCTGGACCCTACCTGAAATATGGAGCAGATCTGGTGGCATCCTGCGCCGCAAATGGTACCGATTATTGTGATATTACTGGGGAAATACCGTTCATTCGAAACTCGATTGACAACCATTTTGAGACTGCTCAGCAGAACAGTTGCCGAATAGTCCATTGCTGCGGCTTCGATTCCATTCCATCGGACCTGGGGGTACTGTTCCTCCAGAATCACGCACAGGAAGCCTATGGTGTACCCTGTGATCAGATAACGCTCTATGTCCGCAGCACTAAGGGAGGTTTCAGCGGCGGAACAATTGATAGCATGTTAAATATCAGCAGTCATATTAAAGCCAACCCTCATTTCAAGGGATTATTGGGAAATCCCTACGCTTTGAACCCGAAAGACAGTCCTTCTGGCGTTGATGGGAGTGATTTAAGGTCTGTAAAATGGGATGAAGGGATGAAGTGCTGGACAAGCCCTTTTGTCATGGCGGGGATCAATACACGGGTCGTGCGCCGGACTAATGCGCTTTTAGACAATCGCTATGGCGAAGATTTCAGGTACAGAGAAGTTGTATCTTTTCCTTCCGGTGCTGCCGGCTGGCTGAGAGCGAAGGTATTGCAGCTGGGCATAGGCTGTTTTATAGGAGCAATAAAATTTCCGCCATCCCGATGGCTGTTGCAGACCATCTTTCTGCCAAAACCAGGGCAGGGTCCGTCCCGGGAAAAGCGGGATAAAGGTCATTTCCATATTAACCTGGAAGGAAAAATAAAAAATGATCATACATTGAGTGTGAGCGTAACAGGAAACCATGATCCGGGATATGCCGGCACTGCCCAAATGCTGGTTGAATCAGCCCTTTGTATTATTTTGAATCGGGATCAGCTTCCGGATAGGATCGGTGTCCTCACACCAGCGGCAGCCCTGGGGGATATTCTTATCAGGAGGCTGGCGGGTAAAGGGATCGAATTCAAGCGCAATGAGTAATCGCACTTTATCTTTAAACGATTCAGTCTACCAATATCTCTGTGACCATTCCCTGCGGGAGACAGCTGTTCAAAAGCAGTTAAGAGGTGTCACTCATAAAATGGAGAACAGTGTTATGCAGATCTCTCCGGAACAGGGTCAATTCATGCAGTTTATTGTTAAAATGGTGGGTGCCAAGTATACCATTGAGATTGGTGTATATACAGGTTACAGCGTCTTGTGCGTCGCCCTTGGGCTTCCAGAAGATGGACGGATAATTGCCTGCGATATTAACAGGGAATGGACAGACATTGCCCGCGAGTATTGGAAAAAAGCCGGAGTGAATGATAAGATCGATCTGCAGATCGCACCAGCGTTGGATACGCTGACAGAATTGGAAAATGATGGTAGAAAAAATCAATTTGATTTTGCTTTCATTGATGCGGACAAAGTCAATTACGATATCTATTATGAAAAATGCCTTAACCTGGTCAGGCCCGGCGGAGTTGTGGCGATAGATAATGTGCTCTGGAGCGGTGCCGTTGCTGATTTATCTATCACAGACGAAAGCACAAATACGATCCGATCCTTGAATGAAAAACTGCATAACGATAGACGGATCGACTTAAGTATGGTACCCATTGGTGATGGTCTGACTCTAGCCAGAAAAAGGTAATTCTACTGTTGGGCGGGGACCATTATAGCACACTCTCCACATTTCAAAGTATAACCGTGGTAAGGTATTTTGTCTATCTTGTGAATGAAAACTGTTGTGCAGTGTAAATTTGAAAATCAATATATACTTATTATACATCGGTATTAAAAATTGAATTGTTTCAATTCAAAAAAAATTTCCTGATTTAAAAGAAAGAGAATACCATTATGAAATTCAAACCTATTATTGGCATAAACCTGTTTTTTCTTTTTTTCATTGGCTGCGCTGACCAGCACATAGAATACTCCATTGAAGCGTTCATGAATACTGTATCTATTCGCGGATCAAGTTTTTCACCGGATGAAAAAACCATTCTTTTTTCAAGTGATAAAACAGGAATATATAATGCCTATGAGGTGGATATTAAATCCGGCGAGGTTTCTCAGTTGACGAATTCGGATACAAATTCTATTTTCACCATTTCATATTTTCCCAGTGACAGCCGTATCCTGTATCGCAGTGACCAGGGTGGAAATGAATTGTACCATATTTACGTTCGCAGTGTCGATGGTGTGGTCCAGGATCTTACGCCAGGTGAAAATGAACGTGCTCTGTTTTACGGATGGGCTTACAATGAACAAAGCTTTTATTACGGCTCCAATAACCGTGATCCCCGCTTCATGGATGTGTATGAGATGGATATCAATTCATATAAAACAAAATTAATATTCAAAAATGACGATGGGTTAAGTTTTGGGGCCGTATCAAATGATGAACGATACCTGGCACTTGAAAAGACTCATACCCGGTATGATTCTGATATGTATCTGTATGATATTGAAGTGAAAGAAATACAGCATATCAGTGCTCACGATGGTGATATCAACCATGCTCCATCAGGATTTTCAGTTGACTCAAAAAGCCTTTACTACCTGACGGATGCCAACAGCGAGTTTAACTATCTGAAACGATTCGATATTGAATCAGGCAAAACAACAATAGTCCAGGAAGAAAATTGGGATATCTCGTATAGCAGTTTTTCTCATGCAGGTCGGTATAGGATCAGCGGGATTAATGCTGATTCACAAACTAAAATCAAAATAATCGATACTGAAAATGGCTGGGCCTTACGATTACCTAAATTACCAGCAGGAGATATTTCATCAGTCAATATTTCAAAAAGTGAGAAAACCATGACCTTCTATCATGACGGTGCAAAATCACCATCTGATTTTTATATCATGGATATGGGTACAAAAAAGTTTCGGAAACTGACCGCTTCAATGAATCCGGATATTGATCCAGCTTTCCTGGGAGAAGCGAAAGTCATTCGTTATAAATCTTTTGATGGAATGAAGATTCCGGCTGTTTTTTACAGGCCGCCTCAGGCCAGCGCTAATAATAGAGTGCCCGCACTAATTTGGGTCCATGGCGGTCCCGGCGGCCAGTCCCGGGTGGGGTACCGTGCCCTGATCCAATACCTGGTTAACCATGGATATGCTGTGCTTGCCGTGAATAATCGTGGCAGCAGCGGGTACGGTAAAACATTTCAATCACTGGATGATCAGAGTCATGGTGAAGGCGACCTGGATGACTGTGTTTGGGCCAAAGAATGGCTGAAAAAACAATACTATATTGATGAAAATAATATTGGAATAATTGGCGGTAGTTATGGCGGCTATATGGTCATGGCGGCTTTGGCTTTCAGACCGTCCGCGTTTGATGCAGGGGTTAATATTTATGGTGTCACCAATTGGGTTAGAACTATAAAAAGTATCCCACCCTGGTGGGAAGCTTTTCGCCTATCCCTATATAAGGAAATGGGTGATCCCAATACTATGGAAGATTATCTTTATTCTATATCACCTCTCTTTCATGCTGATAAAATTATTAAACCAGTTCTTGTGTTGCAGGGTGCAAACGATCCTCGGGTTCTCCAGATTGAATCAGATGAAATGGTCAAGGCCGTTCAGGATAATGGTGTCCCAGTAGAATATGTGGTGTTTGATGATGAGGGCCATGGATTTGTAAAAAGGAAGAATCAAATAACCGCCAATAAGTCGATCTTAAATTTTTTAGATACCTATTTGAATAAATAATGAAATAGGGTCAAACCATAATTTTCAGTGGTGAATTCAAACTCAGTGATTGCGATTTCAGTGTAAATTTGCTAACCAGATTATTATCTTTACCATCACAGTGACAAAACCAAGCCTGACCTTTTTCCAGTCTGCTGCAATGGTACAATCCCAGACACAATTTTTAACTGGATGAAAGAAGGACTTCGTTTTGCCGCCATTGATATTGGCAGTAATGCTATGCGCCTATTGTTTTGCCGCGTGATTGAAAATGGCGGGAATCCCCATTTTATTAAAGAATCTTTGATCCGAATGCCTCTCCGTCTGGGACATGACGCTTTCACAATTGGTGCTATAAGCCCCAGGAATTGCAACAAATTTGTCAATGCCATGATTGGGTTCAATCATCTAATTAGTGCTTACGGTCCCATCAGCTTCAGGGCCTGTGCCACGGCGGCAATGCGCAATGCAGACAATGGTAAGGAATTGGTAAAACGGATTCAGGATGAGGCAACTATCACCCTGAATATTATCAGCGGCAAGGAGGAAGCGGCCATGATCCTTGCCAACCATATTGAACGAACCTTAAAGCCCAATCGGGACTATTTTTATGTCGATGTAGGCGGCGGTAGTACAGAACTCACCTTGATCAGGGATAAGCAGACTTTTGCATCCAGCTCCTTTTCCATTGGTTCCGTACGACTCTTGGAAGGGAAAGTAGAAGAGAATGAGTGGATTCGCATGAGATCCTGGATAAAGAAGAAATCCCAGCAAACCAAAAATATGCAGGCAATTGGGAGCGGAGGTAATATCAATAAAATATCTGCCATGCTTGGGAAGGAAAAAGGTAAAACTGTCAAATACAAGCAAATTAAAGATTTATTAGAAGATATAGAGCCATATAGCATTCACGACCGTGTTGCAAAACTTGGTTTACGTCCAGACCGGGCTGATGTTGTTATCCATGCCGGCAAGATATATCTTAACTGCATGCGCTGGGCTGGGGTCAGGAAAATGGTCGTTCCCCAGGTAGGGTTACCGGACGGAATTGTGACCCAACTGTATAAGGAATACAGATCGAAATAATATCAGGTCTTGGGCTTTCTTTACACATTTATAATAACAATTAATTTTTGAGCTTGGGAAAACGAAATCCATCAAAATTTCGATTAAAAACCCCTCTTTTAGTCTGGGATGGAGAGTGTGGTTTCTGCCGACTTTGCGCAGATAGAATACAAACCTTAGCTCAAGGCCGTGTTGAACTGGTTCCTTATCAGGATTTGGCGGATAAATTTCCCCAGGCACCAGAAATGGATTACGACAAATCTGTAGTGCTATTCGCCACGGATGGGGAAACTTTTACCGGTGCGGGTGCGATTTACCGCACCTATATGGAACTGGGGCATAATTGGGCATTTCAATGTTACAGCCGTTTTAAGTGGTACGCGGGTTTATCAGAATGGTGCTACCGATTGATCGCAGAAAACCGCAGATTATTTTCAAGGTTAACAAAAATATTCTGGGGATCGAACATTCTCCCAGATACGTACCGGATCAGCGGTTGGCTTTTTGGTCGCTTACTGGGACTAATTACCTTAATTGCCTTTTTGTCATTCTGGTCTCAGGCGGATGGGCTGATTGGCTCTTCCGGTATAATCCCTTTTCAGGATGATTTGGACCATGTCGAACGGATTATTCAAAGTCAGCCTGGCGAAATATCCAAATGGTCCCTGCGGCCAACCCTGCTCTGGCTGTTTGATAATGGGACTGGAATGCATACGCTTTTTCTTATCGGGACTCTGGCAGCACTGCTATTGACTATCGGCATATTGCCGCATATTGCGATTATAGTGTCCTGGGCCTGTTACATTTCATTGGCATCGGTAGCAGAACCTTTTATGAATTTTCAATGGGATGCCTTGTTATTAGAAACTCTTTTCCTGTCCTTGTTTCTGGTTCCGTGGTCATATCAGGATCAGCCAAAATACGCACCCGAACCTTACTTCCTTGGCCGGTGGCTGGTTTGGCTTCTGCTTTTCAAACTTATGTTTGAATCCGGCTTGGTGAAGTTCACTTATTTTTCAGCAGACGGTTCCAATACCTGGTCAGATTTGACCGCACTGGAATACCATTACTGGACCCAGCCGATCCCTTCCTGGATCAGTTGGTATTTCCACCAGTTGCCATCTTGGATTGACAAAGTGTCATTGGTGTTAACATATTTGTGTGAACTGGGGTTGCCATTCTTTATTTTTCTACCCCGCCGCTTTCGACGTCTATCCTGTCTGGGTTTGATTGCCTTCCAGGTATTGATTATCCTAACAGGGAATTATGGTTTTTTTAATCTATTGACCATTGTTCTCTGTATCATGCTTGCAGATGACCAATGGTTCTTCAACTTGCTTCAAGACCGAATCGGTACCCGGACTTCTACTTCCCAAAGATCATCAATGAATGATAGGGCAAGGCGAATTCTGGCAGGATTGGCTGCGATTTGTTTCTGTTGGACAATGCTTATCTACTTGGATCGAGACTGGCAGGGAAGCAGCCCACCTGCACCAAGTTCATCTGCGCCTTCGGTAATAACACAAAGCCTGATTCAAACCGCTCAGCTCACACGGTCTATGAACGCCTACGGGTTGTTTCGAGTTATGACTATAACTCGCCCCGAAATCATTATTGAGTCCAGGTCTGATAATGAAGAGTGGAACCCGATATTATTCAAATACAAACCAGTAGAGCTGGAATCTCCTCCACGGTTTTTTCTGCCCCATATGCCGCGGCTCGATTGGCAATGCTGGTTTGAGGCTCTTTTTATTGAACAGCTTCTTTCAAATCCATTTGCCCTTTCTGTCTATCTTCGGTTCCTGGATGTTATGGTGCGCAGTGACCTGAACATCAGTCAGATTCAGCTAGACAATTTTATTCTGGAAAAGGACCGGGAGGTATTACGCACCTTGGGGCCGGAAGATCAGCAACGATATATTCAAAATCTACAGATCCATATTAATAATTATATGAATCGCTCATATTGGTTCGCCCGTTTTCTGGCTGCGGTGGCCAGGTCCGAAGACTCAGTTCATGATCTTTTTAGTACTGGTGGAACAGATTCTCCGGATCAAATAAAGGTTTCGCTGTATCAGTACTCATTTACCAATGCTGATGCCGGATGGGAGTCGGGTGCATGGTGGCAGCGGGAACCGGTAGAGGAGTTTTCATTTATTATTGACCTGGAATGAACAATTATATTTAACCTTTTTCAATTCCATGAGCCTGTTTTATTACAGATAAGCCGAACGATATGACCCAGGAAAATTTCAACCTTAAAAAATTAACTAAACCTATACTGGTTTTAACTACTTTGGCATTTTTACTCGGATTGAACCGCAATGAAAAGAAGATTATAGATATTGATGATCCTGGGCTTGTGTATCAAACCGGTAAATTGATATACGAAGGTGAAATGTTCACTGGAGTGGTTACAGCATATTATGAAGAGACATCATCCACAGTAAGATCCCGTGTAAGATATTCGAATGGCAGACGCCATGGTTTGTCAAAAACATGGTACCGCAATGGCGAATTGGAAACTATTCGTAGATACGAACATGGAAAAAAATCAGGTGTCCACTATGGCTGGTGGCCCAATCGTGAACGAAAGTTTGAATATCCTTTTAGGAATAGCCGTTATCATGGTTTGGTGCGCGAATGGCACAAGAACGGCCAACTTTTCATCAGGAAAAACTATAACCATGGTCTGGAATCAGGGCATCAGGAATCATGGATGATAAATAGTGACCTACGCTATAAATATCAGGCAATCGATGGAAAACAGTATGGGTATATTGGTACAAAGACATGCATTCGGCCACAATAAAATGAAAAAAATCACCCTTGTTATATCATTTGCAGTAGTTGTTATTGTTTTTCTTACTGCATTTTTATAGGGGAACATTAGAGCCGGAACTTTTTCAATTACCGATCATCAATCCTGAAGACGTTCCCCCGGCGCTGGTGGATAGAAAATACAGTGAAAACACTGTTAACCACCAGATTCCCGAATTCACGTTTCAAGATCAGTCGGGAAAATGGATATCTCGGAACGAAGTGGCTGGAAAGATATCTATTGTTAATTTTTTCTTTACCACATGTCCAGTGGTATGCCCCACACTCACCCGTTCCCTGTTGAAGGTCCAGGATGCCTACCTGAACGATAATCGGGTTGTGATTCTGTCCCACACGGTTTTTCCTGAATATGACACGGCTGTGGTTCTGGAAGATTATGGGAAACAATATGGTGTAACACCGGGAAAATGGCATCTATTGACCGGGGACAAAAACGAACTCTATGCCATTGCACGTAAAGGATACTTTGCCGTAAACAAACAGTCTGATGGCGATTTTATCCATACGGAGAATTTTGTTCTGGTCGACTGGAACCACAGAATACGCGGTATTTACAATGGAACATCCGCTTTCAGCGTTAACCCGCTGATTGAGGATATCAGGATTTTATTAAATGAAATGAAAAGGGATGTCAAAGTATGAATATATTTGTGAAGACAATTGCTTTATTGGTTTTATTGGTGGTTACAGTTAATGCCCAAGTCTATACTTATTTCGGGGATATGAATCGTAATTGCCATATCGGGTTGCCGGACCTGAATGATATGGCCCAGGGCATATTAGTTCACGATGGTGTTGCCTATGATCTCCAGGTAGATCCAGACGGGAACGGAAAATATGATATCATGGATCTTTTGCTGTCCGTTAATGCGTTTCTGGATGATACTCCTGTTGTGTCCCATCCCTTGGCACGATATGCCTTTTTAGATGTTACGATTGAAAACAACTGCAATTTTCTGTCGGCAGAGTGTAATGATGTTCCCAACCATACATCGCCCTATTTTATACAGTATGAGGCTGACGGCTTTTACTTTATAGATGAGAACGGGGATGGGGTGAACGATATGTACTCTGAACCACACCCAGGAATGAATGTGAATCCAAACCGGATTTCAGAGCAGGATTATGTATTCCACTTGCCTCTTGCACCTGAAGTAGCTGCATCGCCTTCAGCTACAAATATGGGTCCCATTGGCGTAATCGTTAACGGCGTCACATTTTATAATGAGTATGAAGGTCCCAATATGCCTCTAGATGACCAAACCATTAATTCCTTTGATGAATATAACGGCCACCCGGCACCGAACCAGCAAGGTGGAGGCGGCAATCCTCCTTATCCTGGACGATATCACTATCACGTGGAGCCCTTATATCTCACTGAAGTGGAACCAAATGCGAGTTATTCACGGTTGCTGGGGTATGCTCTGGACGGATTTCCTGTCTATGGTCCGTTAAATCCGGATGGAGGTACCCCAGACCTGGACGAATACAATGGTGAATTTTCTTCCACACCAGAATATCCTGAGATGATTTACCATTATCATGTGACGGATACGCCTCCATATTTTATCGGTGCTTTTGTTGGAAATCCAGGTTCAGTCGATAATTGACCGTATTTTATATTACGTTTGTATTTAATAAAAAATTTATTTTACACTATATGTTGAAATATATAAGGCATAACTTATATATATACAGTTATTTATGGATTTAGTAAAATAATTATTACAACATTGTAAATTATCTACTAAACATATAAGTAGGGATATTTTTCCTGTTAACTCATTACTGGTGATTCGGAAGTCACGGTGTATTTACAATAACCGATGAAAGAGAATATCATTGGATATAGTAATTTGGTGAATTCGAGTTTGTATAATTAATTATAACCATTGTTTGTATCGTACGTACTGATTGAATCATGTTTACTCATTGAAGGATTATTAAATATAATTATCAATTTAATTATAGTAGCTGAAGGCCAGGGAAATGGGATATATGACAAATTAATCGAAAAATAATAATCCACTATTGATCATTAAAACATTCTGAATATCAAATTTTATGGTAAAAATTACTATTGCAAAATGTAATAATTTATGCAGCCGGTTTTATCAATCTATTTACTTTTAAAGTGTTAGCTACGGAATCCAGTTCAATGCATAATCCAAAATAATATTTTTATAAACTATCTTAAAATATTTTGTCGATTCATTATCCATAAATGAAAATAACCTCAAAGAAATATCGATTATTTATTCATTAATAAATACGGTATTAAAGGAATTGTATATAAGTATGATCAAAGGAAGTCTATTTCAGTATAGAG
>DTUG01000118.1 GCA_012964275.1 Fidelibacterota bacterium
AAATATGGATCATTGGTGGAACCATAAGAACCATAAGCATACAATAACAAGCTTTGGGGGACATTTGATCTCAATTCCTTTTGATAAACCAGTGAGATCGGGATCAGCTTTCCATCCCGTGCTGTGGCGTATAATCGTTCAGTATAATATGCATCCTGATCGTATCCGCCCATCACTTCCTGCTGCTTCATAAGTGTTTTCTCCCCAGTATTCATATTATAATCAAATGTGGAGCGGGGTGTAACCATAGAAGTGTATGAATACCGAAGAATATCCGTATTAAATTCTTCGTTCACTGAAATTCTAGCTGTATAGGTCGCTTCATCAAATTGTATTTGTTTATCATGGCTGGTTTTATGATTCATGATCCAGAGTCCACGCAGTCCATTCTTTCTTTCATTTAAAACCAGGTGGTCTTTAAACACTTCCAACCCTAGAAGATGGACATCAGATCGATGTGGCACTACTTCTTCCCAATTGGCCATGCCAGTGAAACTTTCACCTACTTCCATCAGGCGGTTATTTTTAGCATTCCAGTTGGTAAGGATATAAAATTTATCTCGATAATGTTCAATAGAATATTCATGCTCAGTTCCCCGTGGAGTGAAATTCACAAAATCGCCCTCCGGGTTATCCGAGCGCAGAATATGATAATCATTTACCAGGGTACTGCTGTTCCAGATGATGATATATTCTCCGGATTTGGATCGATATACACCGGTATAATAGGTTTCATCATCTTCTTTATACACCATAACATCCTGTACCGAATCGCTTCCCACTTTATGGCGATAGATCTTCTCAGACAAAAGGGTTACCTTGTTTTTTAATGTATAAAAAATGGTTTTGTTATCATTGGCCCAAGCTACACTGCCAGTGGTATTGGGAATTGTTTTATCTAACACTTCCCCTGTAAAAAGGTTTTTAAAATGAATGGTGTAAAAGCGCCTACTCAAGGTATCTACCCCATAGGCCAACCACTGATTGTCCGGGCTCACTGTCAACCCGCTGACAGCAAAATAATCATATCCATCAGCTAAAATATTTACATCCAGCATTACTTCTTCTTGGTTATCTAATGATCCAGGCTTGCGGCAATAAATCGCATACTCCTTCTCGGCTTCAAAACGCCTATAATAATAGTAACCATTATCAAGGTAGGGGACTGATTCATCATCTTTTTTGATACGGCCTACGATCTCATCAAACAGTTTTTCCTGCAGTTTCTCTGTATGTGCCAGACTGCTTTTGGTATAATCCCTTTCTGCATGGATGTAATCCAATACATCCCTGGTTTGAGCATCATATTTTTTTGCAGACTTCTGTTCATCGTTTAAACGCATCCAATAATAATTATCTACGCGGGTATCGCCATGGATGGTCATCTTATGGGGTGTTTTGGCTACTTCCGGCGGAATCAGAGATTTATTACAGGAACTCATAATCAAGGCTATCGTAATAAAATAGTGTTTCATTGTACCACCTCTGTTCTGGTTTACTGGCTGGGAAAGGTGCTCCGGAGGAGGGACTCGAACCCCCGACAAAGTGGTTAACAGCCACCTGCTCTACCAACTGAGCTACTCCGGAATTATAATAATCTTCGAAGGATTTAAAACCCCCGGTTTAGTATCTTCGAGTTAAATAATATGAAAAAACCGGGTAAATTTAGAATAATTTGAATTTATAAAGGTGGAAAAGGTATAGCCCGGAAACAAATTTGTATCGGTCCATATGAGCAAAGCTAGAGACAGTTTACCTCAACATATAATGGAGCACGTTGTATCACAGGACTATTCCCTATACACTGCCATCGATCAAGCTGTCTGGCGTTTCATTATGAAAATATCCGTTCCCTTCTTTAAAGAACACGCTCATGACGCATACCTTAAAGGGCTTGAACTAACAGGTATCCCCATGGAAAAAATACCATCTGTGGATGAAATGGATGAAAAGCTGGATCGATTTGGTTGGGGTGCAGTTACGGTCAAAGGATTTATACCGCCCACAGCTTTTATGGAATTACTATCCCGGCGTGTTTTGGCTATTGCCGTTGATATGCGAACCGCTGAGCATATAGTGTACACACCAGCTCCCGATATCGTTCACGAAGCAGCAGGCCATGCCCCGATAATCGCGGATCCAGATTATGCAGATTATCTTTGTAATTATGGCGAGCTAGCACACAAAGCGATAGCATCAAAACAGGACATGGAGCTATATGATGTTATTAGGAAAATGTCTGATCTGAAAGAAAATCCAAATTCTACCCAGAGTGAAATAACACAAGTGGAAAAAGAATTTGAAGAATCAGCAAAAGCTGTAGCATGGCTCAGTGAAGCGGCAGAACTGGCCCGAATGAACTGGTGGACGTCTGAGTATGGCCTTGTTGGTAACCTTGATGATCCTAAGATATATGGTGCCGGTCTTCTTTCATCTGTGGGTGAAAGTCACGACTGCCTAGGCCCTGAAATTAAAAAATTAACTATGAATATAGATTGTATTCAGTACGCCTATGATGTAACTGAGCCTCAGCCGCAGTTGTTTATTACAAAAGATTTCAAAACACTATCAAAAGTGCTGACAGAGTTCAGTGAAACCATGGCATACAAAACAGGGGGAATCCTAGGACTAAAAAAAGCAAAAACTGCAGAAACCGTAAC
>DTUG01000119.1 GCA_012964275.1 Fidelibacterota bacterium
AAGTCAATCAGGAGGTCTACAAACAAAAAACCCCGCTACTGGGGCAAATATCCACCATCAGGTTATAAGCTCGATTCATATTTTTCCTTTTTTTTCTGAGATGCACGCTTCGTTTGATTCAACTCCATTTTTCTTAATCGAATTGAAATGGGTGTCACTTCAACTAATTCATCTTCAGCAATAAATTCTAAAAATTGATCCAGGGAAAGCTGCTTGGGCGGACGAAGGGGCACAGTGTTATCTGAACCGGAAGCACGCATATTGGTAAGTTTTTTTTCCCTCGTAATGTTAATGTTTAGATCTTCAGTTCTGTTTCTTTCACCAATGATCATTCCATCATATACATCGGTTCCAACACTCACAAATAATTCTCCTCGGTCAACCATTCCAATACAGGCATACGTTGTCACCTTTCCATTCCGATCGGAAACCAGAGCCCCCGTATTACGCTGTGGGATGGGCCCAAACCAGGGGGCGTAGCCATCAAACAGTTTATTCATAATCCCCGCACCCTGGGTATCAGTCATAAACTGGGATCGAAACCCAATGAGACCACGGGACGGAATAGAGAACTCCATATTCACACGCCCACTGCCATGGTTTTGCAAGTTAGTCATTTTTCCTTTTCTTGCTGAAAGTTTCTCTGTTACTGTACCCACTTTGTCTTCAGGAATATCCAACCATACTTTTTCCATGGGCTCCATAGTTTTTCCATTCTCCTGATGCGTAATAACATGAGGTTTCGATACCATGAGCTCATACCCTTCACGGCGCATTGTTTCTATCAAAATAGCCATTTGAAGTTCACCTCGTCCACGAACCTCAAACACGTCGGTGCGTTCTGTGGGTAGTACCTCCAGAGAAACATTACTTAATATTTCCTTCTCCAGCCTTTCGTGTATGTGCCGTGTCGTTAGATAGGTCCCTTCTTTACCGGCGAAAGGGCTATTATTTACATAGAAGAACATGGAAACTGTAGGCTCATCTACTTTTATCCTGGGCAGAGCCAAAGGCTGTTCATTATCTGAGATGGTATCCCCAATTGAAATGGTATCGATGCCGGCCAAGGCAATAATATCACCTGCTTCCACTGTCTCGACCTGGATTTTTTCCAGCCCCTTAAAGGTGTAAAGTGCCGAAAACTTTTGGTGGTGAATCACCTCGCTTTCTCCACAGACTGAATAGGATGAATTCATTTCCAGTGTACCATTGCCCAATCGGCCAATAGCGACCTGTCCCACATAAGGATCATAGTCAAGATTTGTCACCAGGAACTGCGGTATATGTTCATCACTGGCCACGGGACCCAGGATCCTTGATAAGATTGTTTGGAACAGGGGTGTGAGATCGGTTGAGTCGCTGTTTAAATCTTTATGAGCAACACCTTCTTTTGCATTTGTATAAATGATTGGGAAATCAATCTGTGAATCTGTGGCATCCAGATCAATAAATAGATCATACACTTCATTAATTACTTCATTTATCCTGGCATCTGATCGATCAATTTTATTAATAACCAGTATGATCGGGAGATCTCGTTCCAATGCTTTCTTTAACACAAACCTTGTTTGGGGCAGAGGACCTTCGCTGGAATCCACGAGCAGAAGAGCACCATCAACAAGGTTCAGGCTGCGCTCAACCTCCCCACCAAAATCTGCATGCCCGGGAGTATCCATTATATTTATTTTTACATCCTGGTAGTATACTGCAGTGTTTTTTGCCGTTATGGTAATTCCTCTTTCTTTTTCCAAGTCCATGGAGTCCATAACTCGGTCTTCAATATCCTGATGTGCCTTGAAAGTACCGCTCTGTTTTAAAATTGCATCCACAAGAGTGGTCTTTCCATGATCTACATGGGCAATGATTGCAATATTCCTAAAATTTTCTTTTCTCATTTAAGTGTACCAAATAGTTAATAAACTTCGAAAAAATGCTGCAAAATTTGTGGGGCGATCAAGGGTTTAAGAAGGATTAAATTAAATGGTATAGAATCCCCTGGTGAGACCACCACTTAGGGGTATGAACCCGACCTAAATCCACAAACAAAAAACCCCGCTACTTGGCGGGGCTTCATTGTTATCTATCAAATTATTCAATAGAGATAATTCAAATAGAATCCTATCTATTGCGCATAGAAAATAGATTATTTCGGGATTACGTTTTTTGCACAGGGGCCCTTATTGCTAACGCCATCTTCAAAATCAACTTCTTGTCTTTCTTTTAGGGTTTTAAACCCTTCCATTTTAATCTCATTCATGTGAACAAATAAGTCTTTACCACCATCAGATGGCGTTAAAAATCCATATCCTCTCGAATCATTGAACCACTTAACTGTTCCTTGCTTTACATTACTCATTTAAAATTTTCCTATATTTATTTTACATTATTCATTTGTTATTTCCCCTTATTTGAAAGAAACAGGCATAAAAAGTTTAGAAGATTATAGATTAATACTACTACAATAACTGTCTAAATATATTAGTCTCATTAAAATAAAAGGCGCGGAAGATACATATAAAATGACCCTTTACAATCAATTATTTTATTACAAACTAATTTCCAAATGCACCCATCATCCCACAAATAAAAAACCCCGCTGGATAATTTGCGTGGGGTTATAAATACCCCCCATGCTTATAT
>DTUG01000120.1 GCA_012964275.1 Fidelibacterota bacterium
CAGGCCGTTGGTAATTTCCTGGATGTGGGCCCCTTTCTGGAAACGGCCGCCGCCAGGTCTGATAAATTACGTCTGGTGAACTGCCGGTTCGAACTGGATAAGAACAATGCCCGGGAAGTGATCGCCAATGCAGAATTCTATACGTATGTACTGGAGTCTGAATGAAGCTGAATCGTGAAAAGGTCATCGTAGCAGTCATGGCCCTGATCCTGGTCTGGTACTTTAAGGATTATATCTCCTTTGGGGGCACCAGTTCTCCACCTCCTGTCCTGTCCAGTGCCGCTCCTGCTTTGTCTCTGAAAGAAACTGTGACTTACGAAAATGTACAGGAATTGATTGAAATTGAACGGCCTGTATCGGTAGCATTAGGCCCGAAAGACTGGGGGAAAGACATTTTTTATGATCGCAACCAGATATACAAATCCTGGTTCAAACTCACCGGGATCTCCAAAATGAGAGATGGTTATAAGGCATTCATAAATGGCGAGATCCTAAATGAAGGAAACCGGATACGGGGGTTTACTATTACCCAGATTACACCTACCCTTGTCAAACTTAAAAAAAATAAAAGCAGGCTAACGCTGAAACTGGAATAAATAATGAACCGGTTTATCATCCACCTTATTATTATTCTGATCCTGGTACATCCAGTCTACCCCAGGGAAAACCAAAAACTCCTGGATATCTATACTATTGAAAATGATCTCTCGTACAGCTTGGTAATGGAATTTGATGACCCGGAAGTAAATTACATCACGAGGGAATTGTATAGTCCGCCCACTGTTACGATTTTGCTAAAGAATGTCATTTGGAACCGGGGAAATTTTACCCGTGAGAGTGCTCACAGCCCTTTGTATCAATACCGTTTGGATATTCAAAGTGATAAAAACCTTGTAAAAAAGTTTGGCAATGTCCGGTTACGGATGAGATTTAACCAAATACCGGTGTATGATGTTGAACTATTGAACGATGATTCAGAAACCAAGCTGGTGATCACCTGGAAAAAAAGGAAGAAGGAACCACTTTCAAGCTATGTATCATCTTCGCGGCGGCTTCCGGAATCAAAGGTCAGCCTTAATTTCAAGGGTGCGGACCTGCTTGACGTGATCAGGCTTTTGGCATCCCAGGATGACCTGAACCTGGTCCTGGGTGGTGATGTAAGCGGGATCGTTTCGCTGAAACTTCATGACGTGACCCTGGAGACAGCCCTGGATGCCATTCTCCATGTAAATGGCTTCGATTGGTTTTTGCAGGAAAATATCATTATTGTGAAACCAAGCGAAGGTGAATCTGTTCTCAGCGGCGAACTGGATACCCGGATCTACCGGCTACGGTATGTAAAAGGTGCGATGGTTACCGATGCACTGGAAGATATACTCACCGGACGAGGCAGAGTCAAGTCTCTCTCATCCACTCAGTCCAGTGATGAAACAGGGAAAATAGATGATATTGTTATGATCACGGATGTACCCCCCAACTTTGCCGTAATTGAGAAGATTATCAATACCCTTGACCAAGAAGGTGCCCAAATAAATATTGCGGTAAAATTTATTGAGACCACCCTGAAGCATCACACCTACCCTTGTCAAACTTAAAAAAAATAAAAGCAGGCTAACGCTGAAACTGGAATAAATAATGAACCGGTTTATCATCCACCTTATTATTATTCTGATCCTGGTACATCCAGTCTACCCCAGGGAAAACCAAAAACTCCTGGATATCTATACTATTGAAAATGATCTCTCGTACAGCTTGGTAATGGAATTTGATGACCCGGAAGTAAATTACATCACGAGGGAATTGTATAGTCCGCCCACTGTTACGATTTTGCTAAAGAATGTCATTTGGAACCGGGGAAATTTTACCCGTGAGAGTGCTCACAGCCCTTTGTATCAATACCGTTTGGATATTCAAAGTGATAAAAACCTTGTAAAAAAGTTTGGCAATGTCCGGTTACGGATGAGATTTAACCAAATACCGGTGTATGATGTTGAACTATTGAACGATGATTCAGAAACCAAGCTGGTGATCACCTGGAAAAAAAGGAAGAAGGAACCACTTTCAAGCTATGTATCATCTTCGCGGCGGCTTCCGGAATCAAAGGTCAGCCTTAATTTCAAGGGTGCGGACCTGCTTGACGTGATCAGGCTTTTGGCATCCCAGGATGACCTGAACCTGGTCCTGGGTGGTGATGTAAGCGGGATCGTTTCGCTGAAACTTCATGACGTGACCCTGGAGACAGCCCTGGATGCCATTCTCCATGTAAATGGCTTCGATTGGTTTTTGCAGGAAAATATCATTATTGTGAAACCAAGCGAAGGTGAATCTGTTCTCAGCGGCGAACTGGATACCCGGATCTACCGGCTACGGTATGTAAAAGGTGCGATGGTTACCGATGCACTGGAAGATATACTCACCGGACGAGGCAGAGTCAAGTCTCTCTCATCCACTCAGTCCAGTGATGAAACAGGGAAAATAGATGATATTGTTATGATCACGGATGTACCCCCCAACTTTGCCGTAATTGAGAAGATTATCAATACCCTTGACCAAGAAGGTGCCCAAATAAATATTGCGGTAAAATTTATTGAGACCACCCTGAAGCATGATGAAACCATCGGCATCAACTGGATCCTGCGGGAAACCATGGCCATTCCCGGCGGCGGACAAGTGGATACTTCCATGAATATTAACTTGGGCGAATTGATTCTAGGCCTGGATACCATGAGCTTTGCGACACTCACCGCCCCTGTGGTATCCGCTATGCTGGATCTCCTTGCTAGTGATGGAGACACAAAACTGTTGCAGGAACCCCAGGTCACCACCATGAATAATTCCCCGGCAACCATTGTGGTTGGGACATCGATCCCTATCCTTGTTCCTCAGGGGGAAGGAAGTGTGTTTGGCACAAACCCCTACACCTACCAGGAACAGAATATTGATATATCCCTGAAAGTACTACCCCGGCTCAATGATCGCAATGTGATCTCCCTGTCCATTGATGCTTCTGTCCAGGCAATCGTAGGGTATGTGGGGACGGACAAGCGGCCCATGGTATCTACCCGATCTACCAAAACGAATGTGCGGGTTCGGGATGGTGAAACACTGCTCATTGGTGGCATGATATTTGACACAGATCAAGAAACCGTAGCCAAGTTTCCTCTTTTAGGAGATCTGCCGCTGATCAAGTACTTTTTTCGCTATACCATCACGGAGCGGGAGCAGCGGGAGCTGCTGATTTTTATTACCCCAACTGTTGTGTCCAGAGAGTCATGAAAGCAAGCCGAATCCTGATTATTGACCAGGACGATGCCTTTATCCGTAATGTCCAAACTTATTTCGAAGCTTTGGGCGTAGATGTCATATCGGCGGAAGAAGGAACCGCGGGCTACCGCCTGGCAAAAACCACAGATCCCGGGCTGATTGTACTGGATACGATCCTTCCGAATCTGAATGGATTCCAGATTTGTCGCCTATTAAAGGATGATGACCGTTTCCAGGACATCCCAATCGTTTTTGTGTCATCCCGGGATCTGTTCGAAGACGTCACCAGAGCGGAACAAGCCAAGGGCGACCTTTTTTTACGTAAACCCATTGTCCTGGATCAGCTCACTGAAGAATTGATCACCCTGATCACATCTTATGAGCCAGCCACAGCCTGACATGAATTTCACTAGGAGCCATCCGTGAACCGCAGCATCGGCCAGATACTGGTGGGTGAGAATTTGCTCACGGATGAGCAGGTGGAGACGGCTCTGGAGTTCAAGGAAGAGAACAAATGCTTCCTGGGCGCTGCCTGCATTCAACTGGGGTTTTTGGAAACACATCAGATCCTGGAAGCCCTGGCGATTCAGCTCTACCTGCCAATGGTGAACCTAAGCCATATGAATATTGATTTGGACGTGTTGGATTATATTCCCCAGGAACGGGCTCGCGAACTGAAGGTAATGCCCCTGTTTGAGATCGGAGATCAACTCACGATTGCAGTCTCTGATCCCCAAAATATTCAAGTAGTGGATACGGTCCGGAAAATGACCGATAAAATGATCCAGCTGACCTTGGCAACGGAAGAAAGCATCATCTGGGCCATTGACGGGAATTATTCGTCGGGTGCCGCATTCGGCAAGGAAGATTTTCAGGAGGGAGCCGATGCCATAGAAGAAGCATCCAGCGAGGAAAATATCCAGATCGCTGACAGTATTATGGTAGAAGCGGCTCGGTCTGGAACCAGTGATGTTCATATAGAGCCTGGAGACGGCTATCTCCAGGTGCGCTTTCGGAGAGACGGGGTCCTGAACAAATTTTCTACCCTGCCCCCATCAAGAACCGCGGGGCTTATATCCAGGTTCAAGGTGCTGGCAGGGATCGATATTGCCGAATCAAGAAAACCCCAGGATGGCCGCTTTCAGCAGGAGATCAGCAAAGGTCACCCCGTGGATGTACGGGTCTCCACGTATCCAACTCCCTATGGAGAAAAGGTGGTAATGAGAATTCTAGACCAGTCCAAGGGGGTGACCAACCTGGATAAACTCGGCTTTGGGAAAAATACACTCCAAGAGTGGAAAGAAGCCTACACCAGCGGCAACGGGATCGTTCTGGTAACAGGGCCCACTGGCAGCGGTAAATCCACCACCCTTTATGCTACCCTGAGCCGTATCAATACCATTGACCAGCATATTATTACTATCGAAGATCCGATCGAATACCGTTTGAACGGTATCATCCAGGCACAGGTAAACGAACGGGCCGGGATGACCTTTGCCGCTGCCCTTCGTTCTATGCTGCGCCAGGACCCAGACATTATCATGGTGGGGGAGATGCGGGACCGGGAAACTATTGAACTGGCGATCCGGGCGGCTTTGACGGGGCACCTGGTATTCAGCACCATCCATACCAATGATGCTGCTTCCACCTATACTAGGCTAATGGATATGGGTACCGACCCCTTTTTATTAACTACCACCATCCGGGCCATTCTGGCCCAGCGCCTGATCCGTAAACTATGTACAAAATGCCGCGTAAAATATCAGCCCACAGCTAAGGATCTGGAACACATTGGTATGGGAAACTATAATGGCGCTGTTTTTATGCCATCGAAATCAGGTTGTAAATCCTGCGGTGATGGTTATTCAGGCCGATCCGGCCTCTATGAGCTTTTGATCCCAACGATGGAAATAAATGAAGTGGTAAAGATCGGGGGGAATTCGGAAGATATCCAGGAGATTGCGCTGGATCAGGGTATGAAGACGCTCAAAGATGCTGCCCATAATTATGTTAAAAGGGGCGTCACATCGATCGAGGAGATCGCTAGAGTACTCTGATGCCGAACTATACCTGCAAAGTAATGGATTCCGGTGGCGCTGTCAGCGAACGCAGTATCACCGCCGCTTCTATGATTGAGATCTACCGCATCCTGGATATGAACGGCGAGCAACTCATCACTGCGGAAAAGCCCAAGTTCAATTTTGATATCAACATTGATAAATACCTGAGCATGAACAGTGGGAAACTTTCGCTTAAAGATCTCAATATGTTCACCCGCCAGCTCCAGCTTCTGCTCAATACCGGGATACCTATGCTGGATGCCTTGGATGCACTGGAACGGGCCGCCACCACTTCGAACCTGAAAAAAGTGGTGAAAGATCTGAAAACAAGTGTGACCCAGGGGGAATCTCTTTCTGCCGCCATGGCAAAAAACAAAAAGGTATTCAGCAACTTTTATGTAAACATGGTGAAGGCTGGAGAAGCCAGCGGCACCCTGCCCCAGATCTTCGAGCAGATGCGGGTTTTTGCAACGCAGAGTATAGAAGCTCGACAAAAAATGAAAAAGGCCATACGCTATCCCATGTTTGTTATCTCCGCTATCATCATCGCCGCTTATGTTCAGATCGCCTTTGTTATGCCGAAGATGGCATCCACCCTTTTAAGCGATGTGAAAGAGCTGCCGCTGCCGACAAAGATCATGCTGGGCTTGAGCGAATATCTGTCTGCCTATGGTGCCTACATCTTTGGCGGACTGATCTTTACAATTGCCCTGCTGGTCTACCTTGTGAAGACTGAAAAGGGTGCCTACCAGTGGGACCTGCTCAAGTTGAATCTGCCTCTCATTGGTTCTCTGGTCCAGGCGGGAGCTGTCGTGCGCTTTACCCAGATCTTGAATACCCTGGTTTCAAGCGGGGTTAAGATTGTGGATGCCCTGGCCATTTCCAGCGAGACCGTGGATAATAGGGTCTTTGAAAAGATCCTTAAGGATGCCCGCCAGCGTATCCTGGAAGGTGACAATCTGAGCATGGCCCTGGAGCATAAATATATGCCGGAGATGGCTCCCAGCCTGGTGGGGATCGGGGAACGGACCGGTGCTCTAGGGGAAATGCTTGATGGCATCGCAGAATATTTTCATTCATCCCTTGAAGAGAAAATGGAAGCTATTCAGGCCACCATGGAACCGGTGCTCACCCTGGTGATCGCTGTATTCGTTGGTATATTTGTTATGGCCGTATTTTTACCTATGATCGAAAATATGACCAACATGATGTAATAATTGGATTAAATTTGCTAAATTGTCACTGGAGATAATGATGAAACATAGATCACCACAATCAGGTTTTTCACTTATTGAGCTCATTGCGGTCATGATAATCATGGCCATATTGGCTGCAGTGCTGCTCCCAAGGATCACTACTATCACCGGTGGTGCCTATGAATCCAACCTCAGGACGATGTATGGTGTGATAAAAACGACTGTGAACGCTGAAGCGACCAAGGCGGCCATGAAAGGCGGTGCATCAGGCCACCAGGAAACATTCCCTGACTGTGACAACTCCACAGCGAATTATTACCTGGATGACTGGTTTAAGGATTTTGATGTATACTATTGGTACCAGGAAAACCTGAATGAAAATTATGCAAACACGAATGGGAGCGGAGATAACAAACCCGTTGATGCCCTGGTATTTCATTATATGCCTCATGGTTTGAAATCCAATAGAACATACGCCCGAGATCCTGATGGAGCTGGTTCGGTTGCCGCAGGCGATGCAGGGGTCAGCGGCAATAATTCAGACATTTATTATATTTATTATGCTCCCCACACAACCGGGAACGGTGGTTTTGATTTTGATGGTTACGTGCTTAATGCTTACAAAGATGATGGCGATGGTGATTGGGAAGGAACCGGTACTGAAGAAGCTATCACTGATATGCAGTGGACAAGCCCGTAATGTTTTATGTTCTTGGGATCCGTTAGGCAAGCCCAATCAAGAAAAAACATTTTAGCTAACATAAAAAACGCCGATTACCGTCGGCGTTTTTTTCTTTACAGATCCACCGGTTTTACATTAGTAGAGCTCATTGCGGTGATGGTAGTTGTTTCTATCATCGCATCAGCGGTGGTGACTAGCTACTCCAGCTACAACCAGTGGATGGATAAGAACGAAGCGGTACTGGGTATGCTGCGCACTCTTCGCAAGGCCCGGGACTATTGTGTGACCCGGAATGAGAAATTTTTTCTAACGGTGGATGCGGAGCAGAATACCTATGTGCTGCAGTATAAGGATACCCGTGATTCACTGTACCTGCCCCAGGCAGCCAGCGCTGAGTTTACTATGCCGTTTTATACTGATATTACTTCGCTAACCATGGGTGCGGAGCATACATCCAAACCCAGCGCTACCCTAGAGTTCAACCTATTCGGAGAACCGGTGATTGACTATAACCTGAATATCTATATTAACAACGGTGAGCGTACAATCGTGGTAGTGTCGCCTACAGGTTATATCTATGCGCAATAGGTTCCAGGCAGGTTATGCGCTAGCGGAAGTGCTCCTGGCCACGGTCGTTGTTAGCATTTCGGTCGTAGAGCTCTCAAAAGCCTTGAGCAATCTCAATCGTGTTGCGATTGTAGCATCAGCAATTGCCAAGGCGGGGAACCAGGCGGATATGCTCATGAAGAAGATAATGAACGAACGGTTCGATGAGAACATATACAATAACTATTCCCTGGATCTTGATGGTACAAATGATCATGTCGTCGCGAACGGATACAAAGGTATCTCTGGGAAAAATGCACGCACGGTGGAACTGTGGTTCAGGGTTGATAATGATGATCTCGGATCGGCTCCCTATGGCCTCGTCTACTGGGGAGAAGAAGATTACTGCAGGCGCTGGCGTATTGAACTGCAGGGTAGCAGCGGTTCCTTGTATCCATCAGTTGATCTTAATAATGCGTCCGTCAGACCGAGCTCCACAAATATTATCACGGATGAATCATGGCACCATATCGCTGTTACCGCTGAGAGCACTGGCAGATCAAGTGATGTGCAGATATACTTTGACGGAGAGCTCTTAGATACTGTCACGTCTGATCCGAACTGGTGCATCGATTATAATACAGGAAATTTGGCTGATGTTACGATCGGGGCTGGATACGGTGCTTGGTCAGGGGGATCGTACCGCTATTTTGGGGGTCAGATCAAGGAAGTCCGCATCTGGAACTACGTTCGCACGGATGATGATATCCGTGCCAGCTATGAAGGATCCAAGATCAGCAACCCTGCTTCGAATTCAAGTCTGGTTCTGTATTATAAGATGGATGAGAGCAAGGGTGATCTGGTCTTTGATAAGAGCGGCAATTGTGCCCACGGAAGATTGGTGGGTGGAGTCGACTGGTTGGTTGAAGGGTGGACCCAGAACCTGGGCGCCGAATCTGAAGTTGGTGTGGATGATTATGATGATGTGGACGATTTTCATCTGGATAGTATTGTGGATACAGCTTTTACCGGTCTGGGGTCTCGCGTAATGGTGAAGTACGTGAGCGTGAACCCGGAAACCTGGGTCATCAGCAATGCTTCGGAAGGTGTCTTGACCAATTATAAACAGGTCACGGTCAAGGTTGGACTGCCCGGGGTACCCGACTCCGTGCGGTTGGATGCTATCATGGCCGCTGATGTTTCCCAGTACGGTGATATTACCATTTTCCCTTACGGAGAATAGTGTATGGCCTTATTAAAAAAACGTGCCAGAGGAATGACCATGTTCGAGCTCATTGCGGCCATGGTCCTGGTGGCTATCCTGACACCAACCATGAGCTACATTATTTCCAATACCATGCGCTCTATTGCAAGCACTCGGATAGCACTGGATGCTGGTGAAGATGCGGAATATGCCCTGCGCAATTTTGCGCTGCATATTGATCGAGCCGTTGAGTTTATAGATGACAGCATTATTGATACCACACTGGCTTTTAAGGTACAGGTTTCCAGCACAGATACGGTTCAATATATATACAGCATTAGTGATATGAACAGGTGGATAGGGTGTATTCGTGAAGGTGGATCGCAGGGGATCTTGTTAGAAGGAGTGATCGGTGATTCCACAGACTCGGGCGATGGCACCACTTCATATTTGTCCCGGTTCGTTTACCGTAATAAGAACGGTTCTGTACTATCCACACCAAAAAATTCCACCATTCACAGCGTAGAACTGATCTTTTACCTGAACCGGGGCTCGGAGCTTTACAAGTATAATACCAGCGCGGTACCCGGCAGGAGCATGTTTAGATTGTAGTTCTATGGGCTCCCGAAAGGCACAGGAAGGATTTTTCATAGGTATTTTTGCTCTGGCTGCTATGGTGGTTACAGCCCTGGCAATTACATACCTGAGCAACCGGGTCAATGATATGTTGCGGAACCAGGGACAAATGGTAGCCCAGAAGCAGGCCTACTGGAATGCTTTTTCTGGTCTGCAGATCATTGGTGCAGATACGATTGCGGGGATCCCTGCCAGCCTGGATACCATCAATTTTGCGGGCGGGCTGATCACATATGAGAGAATAACCCACGAGAGTATTCAGTTTTCCGGTTCCCCCATGGTTAGTTCTATAAATGTTTCAGGCCAAGATGGGGACCACATTCGCAAGGCGAGAGTAACGGTTGAACCTCCCCTAGATGTCGGTGCCGGTATTGCTAGCGGTTCATGGGGTCAGACCTCCTGGACCAAGGCTATTCACCTGAACGGTGCGAACAAATACTGGAAACAGCAGACCAATAATTCTACTGAGAACCCACTCAGACCAATCAACTATCCAAGGGATAACGGCAAGACTTGGTCCGTCTCATCCTTATTCAAACTGGATTCCGGTATCACAAACAAGAATTCTGTTTGGAGCCAAACACCTTGGAATATGATTCGGAGAGTTATATCATTCACGGCCTGGATCACAGATACCGAGACCGGCGAAGGAAGTGTTCGGATATATATAGGAGGTTCGAGTAACGTATTGACGAACAAGTTAGAGATCAACTATACCAACATAAGTGGTATGGATGAGTGGGTATCCTTCACATGCTTCTATGATGGGAGATCAACCTGCATACCTGAAAATTGCGATTATGGAAATCTCGATCCTAATGACCCTCCCTTCAAGCTGTATCAGACCAGTATAGCCACCGGCACCGTGACCGAGCTTACAGGCACGGTTGTTGGGGAAGGATTTAGGCAAAGTCCCGCACTCGGAGATTTTGTGGTTGGCCGCAGCAGGATTAAAGGAAACACACTCCATAAATTTAATGGGAAAATAGCCTATATTGGTGTGACCAAACCCGGTCTAACGCTGTCACAGGTACAGGGTAATGGAAATTACAAGAATGGATTTGCCCTGGATCCGGTGGGCTGGATGAGTTCGAATGGTATCACCAGTACAGACAGTAATAAGGTCTGGCTGATGGGTGATGGTGAAAATGATACAGGGTCTGCTACCATGAACCAGGTGAACACTGATGATACAGACAGTAAGCTGAGACGCGGGGGCGGAGCCAGCATTGTTGGTATCACCATCCAGAGTCAGGCAACCGCTAAATTGCCAGCCTGCAACTTTGCCCTTGATTTTGACGGGGTCGATGATGAGCTTAGCGTTCCGGATGACAACAGCCTGGACCTGGGGCAGGATGATATAACCCTGGCGGCCTGGGTCTATCCTTATAATATAGCTGGCAACAACGAGATAATAAATAAGAAGGAGATGGGTGGCTCTGGTACCAAAGGCTATACCTATCGGTTCGCAGATAATAAGATCAAGTTTAGTATTAAAACGAATGATGGAAATATATTTTTAGCGCACCCATCTCCGGCTCCTGAACTGGCAACGATGGAGTGGATCCATACGGCAGTTGTGTTCGACCGGTCTGGCTCTCTTGGTTCTATCTGCCTGAACCTGGATTCTAATAAAGATCGGTTAACGATACGGCACAATAGCGTTTTAAATCCTGGATCAGGGGAATTTTCCTGGTCCATCTGGTTCAATGCGAGCACGATCAAATCAGGAAACAACCAGCATAAAATATTTAGCAAGCGCCTAGCGAAAGTGGATAATTATGAGCTCATGATTAAAAATAAATATTTAAATTTTACCTTTAAAGATAAGAAAAAAAGTAAGAGGAATATCGTTTCTAATAAGAAGGTTTCTACAAATAATTGGTACCATGTAGTTATCACCAGAAGGGATCAGCTTCGTATGTATGTAAGCGGAATCCTGCAAAATAGTAAACAAAATGTTGGCGGATATGATGTA
This sequence comes from Fidelibacterota bacterium, assembly GCA_012964275.1. Classification (GTDB taxonomy): domain Bacteria; phylum Fidelibacterota; class Marinisomatia; order Marinisomatales; family UBA1611; genus UBA1611. The sequence continues at coordinate 11,567 of DTUG01000120.1, forward strand.
TCCACGAATAAAAATCTTATCTTGGGAAGTGATCCATATGGTAAATCAAAATATAATTTCTTGGGTCTCATAGACCATTTTGCCATCTGGAACACAGAGCTCACGGCGGCAGAAGTTGCACAATTATATAGCGGGGGGATCAGTATGGATTATAATGTAGATAGCGGGGACTATGGATCCGGTGCCAACCTGCGGGGATTCTGGAGAATGGATGAAGGGAGCGGTACATCGGTCGCTGATGCATCTGAAGGATATGATAATACTGCCATATTTAATAATACTCCGACATGGAGCCAAATGGGCTACCCGAGCAATTACGGTACAGTCGCTGTTTACACCAATGGTGACCTGTACGGAACCAAATCCTTTGAAACTGAGCACGAATCATCAAGCACGCTGGCCAATGATCTGGATCTGTCTATTGGATACCGAAAATATCCCAAAGCAGGCGGTTCGAACCATTTTGGCGGCCGGATCGATGAAGTTTCCGTATGGAGTAAGGCGTTAAACGCCGATGATATTGCTTCCCTGTTCAATGGAGATGCCAAGCGAAATTCAGGTCGCATCGCTTCGGATGAACTGGTGCTTTACCTAAAGTTCAATGAGAGCATTGGTACAACTGCAAACGACGAAACAGAAAATGATAACGATGCCGAGCTTCCATCTGATGAATCTAAGCGCCCAGAATGGATACTAGTGGACTATTGACAGCGAATATGTTTTTTGTTATTGTCATGGTGTAAAACTAGGTTTTTTGTTACAGCTGTTGGATGAAGAAGAATGAATATAATTCTAGATCCATTTGGTATTAGAACTTCTGTCATTTTTCGGTTTTTACTATCTATCGCCTAAATTCTGAGCAAGCAACGGATTATAATAGGTTGCACATA
>DTUG01000121.1 GCA_012964275.1 Fidelibacterota bacterium
TTGATCCTGCTTTTAATTTATATTATGAATCATTAAAACAAAAAACCCCGCTACTTGGCGGGGGTTGATGCTTATTATGTTTTATCTCTATTTACGGTGTCAGGCGTAAACGCTGGGATACAAACTGCAATATATTTAGCACCATTCTTATCTGGTGTACTGTACTTTACCCATTCTCCAGCGTAGGTAATAATTGCTTCTCCACTGTTGATATATAAGATATCATCTTCAGTTTCCACTTTCAATCTACCATCAAGGATAATCGTATATTCATCAAATTCTGGTCTTTGTCCTGGTTCTGTCCAACCACCGGGTGACTGCATATGGGCAATACTTACATTGGCTGTTTTAGAATTTACCAAACCAATGTATTCATTAATGGTTTTAGGTTTATTACCAACCGATTCAATGGTTGTAGGTGATTTTATTTTTTTAGGCATTTTAAACTTTCATTTATAGACCGATAAAATCTACCCATCATCCTACAAACAAAAAACCCCGCCCAATAGCGGGGTTTTTTGTTTAACCCAGAAAGAAAATTTTAATTGTATAAAAGAATAGTCATTATCTTTTATAATATTCCTTCAAGATTTTATGAGATGTTTTTCAAGGAACTTTTCCATTTCTCTATAAAAATCAAACTGATTTTCTTCGTTATAAAATCCATGTCCTTCATTGTCCTTAACCATATAGGGGACATCAATACCCCTTGTTTTTAAAGCTTCAACTATTTGATCGGATTCTGCTTTTTTAACTCTTGGATCGTTAGCACCCTGTGCGATAAATAACGGTACTTTAATATTTTCTACATGAAGAAGAGGCGATGATGCTGCTAACAATTCTTTATCATTTTCAGGATGACCAATCATTTCATACATCATATCTCTGTATAATTCCCAATATGGGGGCATGCTTTCCATAAACGTAAATAAGCTAGATACACCAACATAATCTACTCCACAGGTATACAGATCAGGTGTAAAGGCTAAACCTGCCAGTGTTGCATATCCTCCGTATGATGCACCATAAATTGCAATTCTATCTGGATCAGCAATTCCTTGGTCAATGAGCCAATTGACTCCATCCGTAATATCGTCCTGCATTGTTTTACCCCACTGTTTAAAACTGCTTTCCCAGAATTTTCTTCCGTAACCTGTGCTGCCACGAAAGTTCATTTGGAAAATAGCATAACCCCTATTTGCGAGAAATTGCACTTCCGAATTATAGCCCCAAGAATCACGTGCCCAGGGCCCGCCATGTGGATGTACTACAAAAGGTAGATTCTTTCCACCGCTACCAACAGGCAGCGTTAGATATCCAGGTATTGTTAACCCATCCCTGGATGTATACGTTATTGGCTTCATTTCTGCCATGTGGTCTTCATTGAGCCAAGGACTAATCTTAGCCAGTTCATTTAATTCATTTTTCTCAACATCATAAGAATAATATGTCCCCCTAGACTTGTCACTGTAAGTAACCACAATGGCATTTTTCTCATCTTTTGAGAAACTGGTGATACCTACTTCATAACCAGGGAATTTTCTTTCCAATTTATTTTGTATATCTTTTCTCCAATCATCAAAAAAGAATATTTCACGCTTGGCAACTGTGTAGCTCACACCTGTAAGCACTTTTCTTTTTTTGGAATACATAAGGCCGCTGACATCAACTTGATCGTTCTTGAGTTTCAGTGATATCAAACGTATAGATAGCGGTTTTATCCCTGTTTCTATTTGATGCAACATATAGATTTTTATTATCAAAAGTAAAAAATAATGGGTCAACACGTACCTTAAAATCTGTTGTAAGAATTGTTTTGAATGATTCAGATTCTGAATCTCTATAAAGTAGGCTGGTGTTTACGCCATCGCTGGTGATAGCGACTCGAAGATTGCCGTCATGGTCTGTCATCCATCCCGAGATGTTGCCCGGATTTTCAGCGATCAGTTTCATCGTCCCATCTGTTATATTCACCCTGAATGCATCATGTATTCGCGGATCCCTTTTATTAAGTCCTAATATTATATGATCTGGATCATCCTCAAGATCATCGATCATCCTTGTTTGTACATTCTCAAATGGCGTTAAATCAATTTCATTTGTACCATCAATATTCACAGCAAAAAAGTGTATGTTTTCATCACCACCATCATCTTTAGCATACCCTATTCTATTATTGCCTAACCATCCGTACCTATATATACCACGATCTTCTGAAGATGTTAATCTAGTTTCATCCGTTGTTTCAACATTGATGACGTGTACATTCATCCTTGTTTTCCATGGTTTCATGTACGCAATATGTTGCCCATCTGGAGATATTTGAAAACTTGATTTATCCGGATTTCTAAAAAAATCCTCCATTGGAATTAAAGGTGCTTTTTTATTCATTTGGTTATTACATCCTGCAAGAATTATTGTTAGTAGGAGTATCTTACTTTTTTTTGACATGGCGAATGGTTCCTGTAGTTGTTAATAATTAAAACTCAACTTGTTTTTATAAATTACTCTTAATCTTTATAAAAAAGCGGCGGGAAGGTAAAGTAATTTAAAAATTGAAGAAAGATTTTTATATCATCAAAAAAAACAAAAAACCCCGCTACTGGGAAAGTGTTATTCCGCTTC
>DTUG01000122.1:0-1220 GCA_012964275.1 Fidelibacterota bacterium
TGAATAAATTGTTCATATGCTTTTCCCAGTGCAACAGAGAATCCCGTTGGGTCTTGTGTCGGGTCCAGGATTGCTTTTGAAGCTGTAAATGTATCTGCCATGACGAACTGTTTTTTACCTCTGGATTCTTGCAGGACTACTGTATAAATATGTCCTTCATCAACGGCTAAGCCGACCATAACCTTTTCTTTTTTAAAAAGGGGCACTGTTATGTCTGGTGGATAAATACCTATTTTTTTCAGTTGATCAGGTGTGGGTGCTTCCCTCTTTATTTCTGCCTCAGCTATCTCATCTTCGTCAATATATAGCTCTTCTTCCTCCTCGATTTCTTCTTCTATCTCCGCCGCTGTTCCAATAATATCCTCATCCTCGGGAATTTCTTCTTCCGCTTCCTTTGTTTCCTGGTTCTGTCGAAGGATATCAAAAAGTTTATTGACCGCGACCTTGCTTTCATCAGCTGGCGTATCATCAATATCGTCTTCATCGGGCTCTTGTTCGATCAGACCGATGGTCGTTTTGCCATTGATAGCATCTTCTACCATAAATTGCGTTATTTCTTCACTTTCATCATTGATCATATTCAAAAGAAGCTGGTGGCATATTTTCGTAATCTTGCGGGGGTAACCCTGAGTGTGTTTGTGAATAGTTTCGATGGCATCTTCTGTGAACCATTTTTGATCGCCGCTGCCTGCGATATTCAAGCGATGCTCTATCATACCACGGGAGCTGTCCAGGTCCAATGGTCCTAGCTCAAAGTCAAAGGTGATCCGGTCTTCAAAATTGGGATACTCGTGAATGATGGCTCCCATTTCCGGCTGACCAAAAATGATCAGCTGCAATAGTTTATAATCATCTGTCTCGAAATTCAAAAGTGTCCGAAACACATCTAAAAATTCACCTTTAAGATTCTGGCCTTCATCGATAATTAGTACCAGAACACCGCCCTTTTCGATACCGACTTCGATGAGGTGGTGTTCGATAATATTACGACAATCTTGTACCGATTCACCTTTCTCCTTAAGGCCAAAGAGGTCGGTTAAATGTTGCAGCAGAACCAGTTCTGATTCGAATTTCGGATCCAGTATCAGGTAAAATTCAAAATTATCCTTCTCAGCGTTAAAAATTTGCATCAGCTTGCGGCTGATCGTGGTCTTCCCGGTTCCAATACCCCCGCGCACAACCGAAAGCCCGCGGCGCATCCGGATAGAAAGTTCTAGTCC
>DTUG01000122.1:1320-2624 GCA_012964275.1 Fidelibacterota bacterium
GTGGAGTTATAAGTATGCAGCATGAATGCCGCTGCTGCCAGCAGACCAACCCCGTAAGGCATCCGGTATTTTATGAACATGGAATCGGTCATATATACCTGATTTAATTTCCGTTCCAGCGTCAGGATTGTGTCCGGAGAGACAAGGAGTAATAGCCCAAAAACAAGCGATACAATACCAACTACAAGAATGAATATCATAGTGTTTTTTTCCTTTGCTATTTGACTATTTTCCAACCCTGAAACATTCAGGACGGAAATTACTTTTTAAATTTACTGAAGATGACATCAAAGAGTGGTCTAAAATTGAATAAAAATGAACAGATAGAGTAAGAACCATTCATGCCAGTGATTATGAGAAGAAGTTCCACTAGTTTGTTTGGAAAATAACTGGGCCAGCAGCATCTTCCAGATGCAATCAATATTCCAGATACGTGCCTGGAACAACCATGGGCACCAGGCCTGTATTCACCCCGAAGAATGGGGGCAGGCCACCCTTTGTGATGGTTGAATTGGAATCTTGAAATTGTATTGAATAATCTGATACAACAGAGCCCACAATATTTGTGGAGTTATTTAATTGAAAAGTTTGGCTGTAGTTTAGTATGGCACCATTGATTGTTGATCCGGAGATGGACAGGGAAGACCCTTTTGATATGAGCAAACCATAAAAAGTTGACGAATTTGAGAAGGTACAGGTTCCCTTGCAATATACAATGACCGGCTTCCTGATATTCGCCCCCAATTGAGAAGAGGAGATTGAGATATTTCCTGATGAAACAACTGTTATTTTAGAATTGAATGAGGTGCTGGAACCGATAGTCAGATTGCCCTTCACAGCGAAATAGCCTGTACCGGTCACTGTAGAATTGGTGAGTGTCAGGTCTCCGTTGAAGCGAAAGGTACTATCGGAATATTGGCTCAGGTTGATGGTTTGTCCATTATAGGTGTAGACAAAAGGCCCATATGTCCAGGTTGCACCATAAATGGTCCCATCATTGTTTTCGGAAGTTTGGTCGTTGGCTGTACTGCCGGAATTCTCCTGGAGATTTAAATAAGCTACCAGGCCGCTTTCATTCCCGGAAAGGACCGTATCTTTCATTGCACTGAGCTGGGCCTGGCTTCGGGCAATATTCCAGATCCGGATTTCATCAATATCGCCTCCAAAGTACTCGCCCACACTGGTATTATCACCACCCTGCAGGAATTTTGTGCCCCCATTCCGGCCAATGGTGATATCCCCGGAGTGCGCCCAAAGCTTTGAACCAGTACCTGAACCGAATTCTACACCATTCAAATATCCCT
>DTUG01000123.1 GCA_012964275.1 Fidelibacterota bacterium
AAGCATTTTGCACCCAAAAGAATGGTTGGAAAATATTATCTGCAGATTATTCTCAAATCGAATTGCGGGTTATGGCTCATCTTTGTCAAGACCCTGCACTATGTGAAGCATTTGATAATAACGAAGATGTACATGCCCGCACGGCCAGTCTTGTATTTGATGTAGCCCTTGATGATATTCTACCGGAAATGAGGCGGGTGGCTAAGGTAGTGAATTTTGGTATTATGTACGGAGCCGGTGCTTTCCGCATGGGCCAGGAGCTTGGTATACCCAGATCCGAAGCGCAATTGATCATTGAATCTTATTTTGAACAATACAAAGGTATCAAAGATTACATTGATTTGACCTTAGATAAGGCCCGTAATGATCATTATGTGGAAACAATAATGGGTCGTAGACGTCCGGTGTGGGATGCAAACAGCGATAATGCGCTTCGGCGGCAGGCTGCCGAAAGAATGGCGATCAATATGCCAATCCAGGGTTCTGCCGCAGAAATGATTAAGTTAGCAATGATAACAATTCAAGAAAGACTGACATCTGACCAAATGAAATCAAAGATGATTCTTCAGATCCATGATGAATTATTATTTGAATATCCAACAGAAGAGGAAAAAGAACTAATTGTAATGGTAACAAATACTATGGAAAAAGCCATGCCGTTATCAGTCCCAGTTATTGTGGATTATGGAATAGGTGATAACTGGTACGAAGCGCATTAATTTTAGGGCAGGATGGAAGCGAGTATTACACTAAAAAAAGTTGGCAAACTGATCGGAGATAAGACTATTCTAGCCGGTCTGTCCTTTGGCGTAGAACGGGGAACACTGGTTGCTATTGTAGGGGCCAATGACACGGGTAAGTCTACCTTGCTTCGCATATTATCTGGTTTTGAAAACCCTGATTATGGGCAAGTTTATCTTCATGGTTTGGATATGGAAAAAAGAAGACAACAAACTCGTCAATTGGTTGGATATGCACCACATGATAATGACCTTGATCCTTGGTTGACCCTTGAACAGAATATACGCTTTTCAGCTTGTTTATATGGTGTTCCAGAAAAAGATACGGACCACAGAATCTCAAAATTTTCGCAAGCGTTGGAGATTATTCCTTTTTTAGGTGAATTAGCTTCCAGAGTATCCCATGGAATACAAAAGAAAGCCATGCTGGTACGCTCGTTGATTCATGATCCGGAAGTACTTATTATGGATGAACCCACCGGATTTATGGATGCCGCATCCATTCGATTAACCTGGCAATTATTAAAAAAATTGAAAGGTAAAAAATCTATAATTTATGTCAGTAACTCGCTCATAGAGGTGGAGCAGGCTCATGACCGGATTCTGGTTTTTCAGGATGGCCGGATTATTATGGATGGCAGTCTGGACAAGTTGCTTGAGAGCACATTAGACTACCATCAGTTCCAAATAGAATTTGAAGATCTGACCGATGAATTGTATAACAGCATGTGTAAAGTACCAACGGTGGTTTCACCAAATAGAATGGACAATATTTTTCATTTTTATGGTCGAAATCGAAGTGTATTCTTTGATATTGTTCGGCAGGCAGCAGACTCTTTGATGATTGATTTGAATGTGAAAAAACTGGGATTGCGAGACTTGATGGATTCCCAATTTGCCGGCGGCGGTTTGGATTGATTCAAGCACTATTAAAAAGGCGAATATGGCTTTGGCAGAATCGGATGATACCCGGTTTAATTTTAATTTTCACACTTCCTTTATTTGTTTTTTCCATGATCAACCTTCCGTTACGAAATATTTTAATTCAAAGTCTCACTGGTATACCTTTTGATGATTGGATATACACTGGAATGATATTTATAGTGGCAGCATTTGGTCTGTTTCCATTGATATACAGGGATTTTTTTAATCTGCGGATTCACAGAAAATTATTGACGACTATAGCCTTAGCTCCTTATTCCAAGCAGATGATGATTGCCGGATATCTATGTGTGGCAACCCTGGAGGCATTAACGATGGGGATGATAGCAATGGTTATTTATTCTTTCATTATACCTTTTCCACTTACAGTAATTCAATTGGTCAGCATGATTTTTTACTTCATAATCTTTATTTTAATTCTAGGGAATCTATTTATTACCCTTTCTTTAGCAGTTAATTCTCCAACAACATACATGATGTTTACCTTCATAATATTTCTGCTAGTGATATTTGGAAGTGGTCTGATAATTGAATTTGGTTTCTTTCCTATGACATTTGAGAAGGTTTTGATTTGGTTGCCTTTGGCCATTCCCATAAGGGCAATGCATTTTATTATGATCAGTGGAATTATCGACTGGACATTAACTGCCATTTCTATCGCAATTTGCATTTTTTGGTCAATAGCGAATGGAATATACTTAAAGGAAAAACTTTGTCAATGATCGCTTATTTGTCCGGTGGAATGGAATATGCAAACGATGAAGGTGCTAATTGGCGAACAGAAATAACGGGTTGGTTGAAAGAAACCCTCGAACATGATGTGATCGATCCAGTGATCGAATCAGGTAATTTGGTGAAAGAACATTATGCTGAAGACTACCATGAGTGGAAACAATCAAATCCGGACCGCTATAAAACCTTTTTACGTTTGGTAATAGATCAAGACTTGCGAGCAGTGATAGGTAAGGCTGATTATTTGATTTGTCTTTGGGATTCAAGTGTTCTAAGAGGAGGCGGCACTCACGGAGAGATTACCATGGCCTACTTTGTAGGGAAGCCTGTTTATTTGGTAAATAACCTTCCCCTTAAAGATCTTAGTGGTTGGATCATGGCGTGTGCGACAGAATCCGTATCAGATTTTGGTGATCTGAAAGATGTCTTGAAACAAAATTATGGTCATGGAGACCATCGGCCCTAAAGCATTTATTCATCTCGACCGTTTACGGTCTAATTTATGGAACATTCGTCGTCACATAGGAGAGCGTCCACTTCTGTGCGTAGTCAAAGCTAATGGTTATGGACATGGAGCAGTTCCAATAGCGAAAACCATCTGTCATGAGCCAGGTGTACATCTCGCTGTTTTTTCATTAGATGAAGCGATGGAGCTGAGGAGGAACTCCATTGAGAACAACATATTAATTTTTTGCAGGATGCAACCGGAATTTGTTGAGTTAGCCTTTAAACATGATCTTACGCTGAATTTGAGTTCCTTGGATGATATAACATATTTGAAAGAATTCATTTCAAGAACAGGTCAAAGTCCCCGTTTTCATATCAAGTTTGATACTGGCATGACCCGGCTTGGGGTGGACGTTTCTGACGCTGAAACCGTCTTTGATGATGTTGCTTCAATTGAAGGAATAAATCCGGAAGGAGTTTATTCCCATTTCGCGACTGCGGATGAAGGAGACATTTCTTATGCTGAATATCAGTTATCCCAGTTCAAAACTGCAGTGAAGATGGCTAAATCCTATAATATTAACTTTAAATATATACACTGTTCCAATAGCGGTTCAGTTTTGAACCTACCCCAATCTTATTTTAATATGGTAAGAGTTGGAATGCTACTGTACGGTGTTGCACCGTCCAGCGAAGTAACCATGGATATTCCTGTTGAGCCAGTTATGAGTTTTTGTGGTTCTATTGTACAGTTGCGCCGTGTTCCCAAAGGGACACAGGTTAGTTATGGCGGAGTTTATTCAACGGATAAAGAAACAAACATCGGTGTAGTGCAAACGGGATTTGCTGACGGATTTCCCCGGTCATGGTATGAAGATGGTGTTGTGAGTTACAAAGGTCAGCAATTTAAGATTGCTGGCCGAGTGTGCATGGATCAACTTATGGTAGACTTTGGAGATGAAACACCGCGTATTGGGGATGACGTATTATTTTTTGGAAAAAAAGATCTGGACCATTTGCCAGCAGAAAGGATAGCTAAATCAATCGGATCTACAACCTATGTGCTGCTAACTGCTATTAAGGGCCGAACAAAATATATTTATTTAAAATAATTGAATTAGTTGTTTTGGATGGGATCTATTTAATAAAACAAATAAAATATATTTAACTTTAAATAGAAAGGCCTGATTATTGGTAAACTAATCAGGCTTCAGGTTCGTCGGGGTTGCGCACCCACGATCTTCGGTTCTGAAATGCCTGAATTTTCATATCTGCCCAGTCATTTATAATTGATGTGATCTGTTTTAGCTGATCCGGCTGTTCTGCTAAGGCATTTTCTATAGTATTGATTAATGTTTCACGTTCTTCATTAACTTGAGCAGTTGTCCTATTGTCATGTTTTGACAAAAATTCACGCTGCTTATCAGTTGTATCACGCTGAGATTCAACATGTTTTACCTGTCCTTGATTACTCCAGGTAATAGCAAATCCAATGATGATTAAAACGACAATTAAAATTATTCCACTACCCATAATATTTTACCCGCCAATCATAATGGGTTGTATTCCAAGACCTACCCAATAGAATATGATCATTACAATCATTATTACGAGTGCTGCCGGCCATGCAAACGTTGCCATGCGGATAAAGTCCTTTGCATCCAATAGGCCTGCCGCATATACCACTGAGCTGGCCGGAGTACCTATCACAAGCCAAAATGCCATAGATGTTGCTATAGCCAGTGCTACTCCGATAATGATGGGATTTGTTCCTGAACTAACTGCCATTTCTAAGACAACTGGGCCGATTACAGCAACGGTTGCACCAGCACTCATCAAATTGGTCATTAATGCTCCAATTATTGCAACTAATATCGCCAACGGTAAACCCGATTCAATATTAAATGTGGTTAAAATACTAATCAAACTGTCCGCAAGCCATTTAGCTGCCCCACTGGATTTAAAGACCGCACCCAGGCTTATGGCACCGGCATAGAGTACGATGACACCCCAGCTGACATTCTTTTCATAATCGGCCCAAGATGTTAAACCAAGCAGCATAAATAATACTGTACCAGTCATCGCTATACCACCCAGGCCGAGTGGAAATCCCAAAATAGGAGCTATCAGGTCTTTATCAGTTATCCAGGCTATAATCATGAGCATTGCAATTCCTGCAACCAACCACTGTTTTTGTGTCATTTTTCCATGTTTTTTTAAGTCTTCACGGAGGATTGCTATCGCATCAGAAAGATCATCAACTTCTGGTTTATATAGCATAGGAAGCAGGAACGCAAAAAATAATCCCAGGAAGACGGTGTAAAAACAGCCCATTACCATCCATTGAATAAAACTAATCTCATATTCCGGTCCAAGGTTAGAGAGGAAACCGATCATTATTGCATTTCTGGCACCACCAGTAGGACTCATCGGTGCACCTACCATACACCCAATGGCAATGGACATCATTAGCAGCTTACCCAGTTGAGGTGCAGCGCCTATCTTTTTATTAGTTAGGGTATAAAGCGCCATTGCGATAGGAACAAACATAGGAGCAATCGAAGCTTCACTGATAAATGCGGATGGAATTGCGGTGCCAACAAGAATGCCTAAAACCACATTGCGAACTTTAGTCCCGGATAATTGTATAACCACCATTCCGATCCGCTTATCCAGACCATATTTTACCATGGTTGCGCCCATGGCTAATGAACCTGCAATGAACCAGACAGCATCGTGTGCATAGGTAGCAACAATCTTTGACGGGTGCGTGATTCCGAAGAAAAGTTGGACTAATCCAATGAATAGAGCAACTGCGGGCATAGGAAGGGCTTCAGTAGCAAAAAAGACCGTACAGCAGCCAAGAAGAGCAATTATAATTTTCATATTGAATGCCTTGCCGGCAATCTCTTCCTGGCTCAAATCACCGAATATTTCCTGTGCTTTTACCAGCATAGATTCGGGGGTGGGCATGATTGCTACTAAAATGAAAACTAAAAGGCCGATTCCAAACCACTTATAATCCGTGGTTTTTTCAAATCCACCTCCGCCGGAATTTTCTTTTTCTGCCATAACAGCTAATAAAATGTCGGATATTTTTCCACACTATGCAAGAGGAAAGTAAATCATAAACTTGTTCAAACAAGTTAATTTTTATACCTATGTCTTCCATCGATTTAACGATCATTGTCCTGTTCCTCATTTTCTCTGCGGGTCTGGGTCTCTGGTTGGGGAGGACTAATAAAACCACATCCGATTATTTTCTTGGAGGACGAGATTTATCCTGGCCTATGGTTATGCTATCAATAGTGGCAACAGAAACATCAGTTCTCACTTTTGTCAGCATACCTGGGCTGGCTTACCGGGAAGATTGGCGTTTTTTAAGCCTCGCCTTTGGATTTATCTTGGGCCGTGTTTTAGTCAGTATTTTTTTGTTGGGTGACTACATGCAGATTGGTGTTACTTCGATTTATGAAATTTTAGGGAAAAGGTTTGGATCCGTTGTACAACGAACAGCGTCTGGCATTTTTTTAATTACAAGAGTGTTGGCAGATGGCGTCCGGTTTCTAGCAACTGCGGTCATAATTCAAGTTGTGACGGGCTGGTCATTGCCGGTGTCCCTACTGATTATTGGTATTCCTACAACCATTTACACCTTATTCGGCGGTTTGCGTTCCGTAGTCTGGGTAGATAGTTTTCAATTTGGATTGTATCTATTTGGTGGTCTAATAGTGGTCGGAACGTGTTTATCGCATATAGATGGTCAATATTTTGCGATCTTCAGCTCATTGATTAAAGAAGGGAAAACACAAATTTTCCATTTAACTGGAATCACAGATTCCTGGATGATAGGCAATGCTGTAATCGGCGGTATGTTTTTATCTGCAGCTTCACATGGAACGGACCATATGATGGTTCAGAGAGTCTTAGGTACAGGCAATCTAAAAACAGCTCGAAAAGCATTAATTGGCAGCGGATTCCTAGTTTTTTTCCAATTTCTTCTTTTTCTGCTTGCCGGGTCACTCATGTACTTATATATGGATGGGGCCAGCATTGAAAAAGATCGTGAATTTGCTTTTTTCATTACCCATCATCTGCCTGTCGGTATACGAGGTATTATTATTGCGGGTGTCCTGGCTGCGGCCATGTCTACGCTGAGCTCATCCATTAATGCATTGTCGTCATCTACTGTTATGGACTGGATGCAACAAAAAGGCAGCTTATTGTTGGCCCGGTGGATCAGTGGATTTTGGGCTGTTGTCCTGATCACAGTTGCCATGGTAATTGATGAAAGTGACGAAGCAGTGGTTATGGTTGGTTTGCAGATCGCGTCAGTGACATATGGCGGTTTATTAGGGCTGTTTATACTGGCTAAATTTGACAGGCAGTTTCACCAAATTAGTGTTATCATCGGTTTAATTGCAGGTGTAGCAACAGCCCTGGCGATAAAGGTTCACGGTCTTCCCTGGGTATGGATGATCCCTCTTGCATCGGCTGTGATGGTTGGTGTTACCTTTATTACTAATTTATTCATCGATTTTGAAAAAAATTAAAATCCTGGTGTCATTTTTTCTTTTATGGGCATGTATTTCTGCCCAGGATTTACAGGAACATAAATTTGATTATTCACAGATTTTTAGTGTTCCAGATTTGTCCTTTATTAACCAGGTATTTACTGGATTAGATATTATTGAACAGATGGATTTTCGTCCGCTGGAAAGTAAAACTATTGGAATATTTTGTAACCACACAGCGGTGAACCGAAATGGTAAACATTTACTGGATCTCTTAAAAACACATAAAAATATCCAAGTAGCAGCTATTTTTGAACCTGAGTATGGTTTATGGGGGATTGATGATAAACGTGCGAAATTGATTGGGAGCGATCGCATTGACCCAGTTAGTGGTGCAAAAATTTATAATTTGCTTGGAAGATCCGTTTATCCTCCAGATTGGGTAATGCGTGATCTCGATCTTATTCTCATTGATATCCAGGACACGGGAGTACGTTACTCCACTTTTATTCCATCCATAACTAAACTTCTTGAATCTGCCAGTGACCATGAAGTCCCAGTGATGCTATTAGATCGACCTAATCCTCTTGGTGGAGTTAAGATAGAGGGCCCGATTCCCAGAACTGAATATCAATCATATGAGGCCTATCATCTATTACCCATTCGCCACGGTATGACCATTGGCGAGACATTATTAATAGTCAATGAAATGGGTTGGATCAAAGATCTGAAACGGGCGAACATAACAATTGTACCGATGGCTAACTGGAGACGTGATCAATACTTTGATGATACCAAATTGCCCTGGAAAAATCCAGCTCCTTACTTAAAAGACCTGCAAACGCTTATTATGTTTGTCGGTCTAGATCTGTTTAGGGGGACTAACCTCAATGTTGGTTTTGGGACAGAACACCCTTATCTATGGTTTGGTTCACCCTGGTTGGCTACTAGTTATTTTTTAGAAAAACTCAATCGGTTAAATCTGCCCGGTGTTGAATTCAAAGAGGTAAGATACAGACCGATGGGATCTCCCTATTATAATCGCGTACCGCAATATGATGGATTATCCTGCAGTGGTCTGGAGATCATTATTACTGATAAAAACTTGGTTAAGCCGGTCGAAACAGCAACAACCATAATAACTTTAACTGACCAACTTCATCCCCGGGAGTTCCAATGGATAGGCCGAGGTTACATTGACAAATTATTTGGATCTGATATGTTGCGGGTTTTTGTTGCCCAGAAAAAACCTCCTGCTTATTTACCACCACGGTGGATGCATGATGAATTGAAATTCAGTGAATTTCGACAGCGTTTTTTATTGTACCGGTGATAATAAACATTATTTTATTTCTTATTTTTCTCTCCCCGTCTATCGGACAAATTCTACCAACTGTACCCCGGAATGTCTTCAGGTTTACTATAGAAGATTATTCAGCTGATTCTGATTGGAATCTTGATGACCAGGATTTCAATCTACGTGATATCGGCCTGGCCTATTTTGACCATATGACCAAAAATGATTCAGGATATTTTTCAGCTTCCCATGACCTCTATCATATGGGTGATCAGTTCATTGATAGTGTCCATACTGTTCAATCTTACTTAAGTTCGTTTAATGGGCTGTATGGGACAAATCTGCCCGTGTTTGGAGGAACTGGATACGGTGATTTTGATACCACAAAACAAATCTTGGTATCTGGAAAATTTTCAGAATCCAGAGAACGGAAGGAATCAGGTCGGCGTTATAGAATAGATTACGGAATGTCCGACAAGATTACATTGACCGTGATGGTACCCATAGTTAATTCTTTAAAAGAAATCTTTGTTATTGATCCCAGCTATGGGCCCATAGCTGGGATCAATGACCTAATCACTTACCATGAAACGTCCAAGGCATACATAGACTCATTTTTTCAAACAAGTACTTATGCTAATCTACCAATTGGTCAAAGGGATACACTTGAATTAATACACGATGATTTTTATACTGCTGGTGGAGATCATTCTGTTCTATGGGCCATCTATTCCCAGGATGATCCATTGACAAATGGATTTATTGATCCGCGATTTTTCCCAGAAGAGATTTTTAAAGATACAGTGAACCTATCAGATCTTAAGGACTATTATTATCCAGTTGAGAAAAAAGGAACAGGGGTTAACGATATTACATTTGGCATTAACATGCTCCTTAAGGGTTCACCAGCCTGGTCACAGACAAGTAAAGGAGCACTTTACGGAAAGCTGTCTGTATCGATTCCCTTTGGCTATACGATTCAGTCTTTTTCTGATATAGGTTCAAAGCAATTCAAGCAACTGAACATCGGTGCTGGCGTGACCCGTTTGACCATGGGATTGTTTGGGGGATATAGCCAGAATAAAAAAATGCGATTACGATTATACGGAGCACTGGATCTTAGTATCAGTACTTCGGAATTATTAAATACACCGGTTAGTATTTTTTCTGGTATACATACGAATCCCGACTCAATAGTTAATGCGGTAGGTAATACTTATAAATTCAAGGAAGGAAAATGGATAAAAAGTTTAGCTGGATTTGAAATTCAACCAATTTCAGGCAGGATACTTCTTAGAGTAGAATCTCACAATATATCTAAAGACCAGGATTCATACGATTCTAACGATGATGAGTGGGATTCGTGGATGAATAGTCACAAAGGATATGATTCAGCGTGGAGCAGGTGGGATATTCGAACTGAAATTTGGCTATTAAATTCAAATTCTATACGACGTGTTGGACCTTTTTCATTTGATGTAGTTTTAGGGGCTCAATTCACTATTAACGCAAAATATACCTACGATGGCTATCAAGTTTTTGCGGGATTGACAACATATTTGCAAGGGTGGTAACTAAATGGATAGGAAAAAAGTAGTCAGCTGGGCGCTATACGATTGGGCCAATTCAGCCTTTGCTACCACTGTTATGGCTGGGTTTTTTCCTATATTCTTTGAAAAATACTGGTCTAACCCAGAAAATATAAATGATAGCACATTTTACCTCGGGTTGAGTAATTCTGTTGGATCTTTGATAGTAGCTGCGTTGGCTCCATTCTTAGGTGCGATTGCGGACCGGGGATCAGCAAAGAAAAAATTTCTTTTTACATTTGCATTTCTGGGTATCCTAATGACCGGTGGCTTATGGATGGTTGGACAGGGCCAATGGCAGTTGGCAGCTGTGTTATATATGGTTGGATCCATTGGGTTTTCTGGGGGCAACGTATTTTACGATTCACTATTGCCATCTGTTGCTGAGAAAAAGAAAATAGATTTTATTTCATCTCTGGGCTTTTCCTTAGGCTATATCGGTGGAGGAATTTTGTTTCTGGTAAATGTTTTGATGTATCAATACCCGCAATGGTTTGGTATTCCAGATGGTACCATAGCTGTCAAATTATCCTTTTTATCTGTTGCAGTCTGGTGGGCAGTATTTTCAATTCCTATTTTTCTATTCGTTCCGGAACCGGGCCGGGAAACATCCTTAAAACTTGGAGAAGCCATTAGCCAAGGATGGTTTCAGTTAAAAGGAACTTTCAAAGAAATCAGACAGATGAAGGTCATTGGACTTTTTCTTTTTTCATACTGGCTGTATATGGATGGTGTTGATACAATTATTCGTATGGCTGTAAAAGTGGGTTCTTCCATGGGCTTTGAAGCTGGTGATATGATTTCAGCACTCCTAATGGTTCAATTCATTGGCTTTCCTGCTGCCTTAGTTTTTAACTGGTTTGCTTCCAAGATTGGTCCGAAGAATGCTGTATTGGTTGCAATTGTATTCTATACGATTGGAACAAGTTTCGCGTATTTTATGACAACGCGACTGCATTTTTTCTTATTGGCAGGAATGATTGGCCTATTTCAGGGTGGAATCCAGGCTATAAGCCGCAGCCTATTTTCTCGATTAGTCCCTGCAGGAAAAGAAGGAGAATTTTTCGGATTCTATAATATGTTGGGAAAATTTTCTGCAGTCATTGGTCCCATTTTGCTGGGCACAGTATCCCTTGTTACGGGTGATGTTCGCATAGGTCTATTATCGATTGTAATATTATTTATCGCAGGAGGATTACTATTGGTTCAGGTTGATTTTGATGAGGGTGAAAGGTTCGCAAACAAATATGGGAGAAAAGGCATTTGAGTATGTTTAATATTAACCCCGAAATATATTGCGTAAAAATTTGTTTGGTCTTTAAGTTCAGATATCATTTTGCCCCGTCGGAGTGGCGTGCTCTTCAGGGAAAACCGTTTTTCTCGAGGGTTAACTGGCGGGGCTTCCTTTCTTTATTTTGAATTAGAAAACTGATGAGCGATAGGATTTTAACTGTAGGTTACTCCCAACTAGTCATGCCCCAGGATGCCAATGTGATTGGAACATTATTTGGTGGGCAAATGATCTCCTGGATGGATATTGCTGCTTCTAAAGCTGCTCATCGACTTCTAAAAGGAACAAAGGCTGATGCGGCTGTAACCAGGGCTATTGATGCCACTGAATTCAAGAACCCTGTTCATGTGGGAGAGTGGGTTAATTTTGAAGCAGATATTGTTTCATTGGGCACGTCTTCAATGACCATCTTGGTGAAGGCCTATGCTGAAGGCAGGCACGATGAACGGCGATTGGCCTGCATTGCGGAGTTTACTATGGTAGCTGTTTGCAAGAAAAAAGATGGGAACTATGAAAAAATATCCCATGGTAAACAGATCGGGTAACTTATAATAATAATTCCATCAATCAAAGTCAACGTTGTTGCTTTGCAAGGTTTTAACGATTCCGAAATATCAGACTTTATTTTTATGACAAAAGATTATCCGTTGACAGTTCGCTTTATTGAGCTCATGCCTTTTGATGCACACCAGATCTGGAAAACAGGAAAATTTATCAGTGCCAAGCAAATAATTGATAGTCTGAAACAGCTCTTTCCTGATATTAAAA
>DTUG01000124.1 GCA_012964275.1 Fidelibacterota bacterium
CATCATCTGTAAAAGCTGCCCAGCGAACATCGGTTTTGTTTCCAGTTTCTTGGGGCCGGACGTAAGGATGAAACTGATCCGCTACTCTCCCAGTATAAAGATCAATCTTGGCACCGGCTTTTCTATCCCAGTAACTCTCATGGGGACCGCGACCGAACCAGGTCATGTTGTCAAACTGTTCTGGCAGCTCCATTACCATGCCATAGCGGGGGAGATTGGGCAGCCGTCCATCACCAGGCTCAATGGCCTGGTTGACCTTCACTGTGCCGTTACCCTTAACAGTATAATTTATTTTTACCTTTCCAACTTTTACATAATTCACATTAAAAGAAATTTCCACTGCCCGTTTTGATTTTTCCTGCAAACTAACCTGAATTGTTTTTATTGGTGGTCGATACCAAACTGCTGTCCGATCCGGCATCTGGTTCCCAAAATCATTATCTGTCGGCGGCCGCCAGAAATTGGGTTTGGGCCCTGCCAGGATCAAATCCCTATCCGCAAATTTCCATGATTTAATAGTAGCTTCTTTTTTATCAAATATTATCTTAAAACCAGAACCGGATACAGTAATCTCGTCCTTGGTCTCATTTGTACTCAATAGAACGTCACTTGTAGTTTCATTCCCTATCTTGCTAATTGGAAGTTTCAACTGATCCCAGGCGATGAGATAATTTTTCGGAATCAAATCAGTATTTTCCTTTGTTCTGAATTCAATTTCAAGGAAATATTCTGTATTATCATCCAGGGTAAATGCTTTTATAGGCACAGTTATATCAATGGAACTTTGCGGCTGGATAAACAGGTTATCAAATGCTCCGGAATCCCTTACTATCCCATCAGCTTTTACCATCCAGGCAGTATGAACCCTATCTGAACTAATAAAAAAATTCTCATTTTTAATTCTGATACGGTTTTGATCCAGATCGACAGCTTCCACCAAATAATTCTGGTATACCTTTTTTACTTCATAAAAATGGGGGTTTGGCTTCCTATCCGGCTGAACTAGTCCATTGATCAGAAAGTTGCCATCACTGGGCGTATCCGGCGGCCCGAAATCACCCCCATAAGCAAAATACTCGCGGCCGTCTTTTTTACGCTTCAGAATACCCTGATCCACCCAGTCCCAGATGCAGCCGCCCTGCAAATGTTCATATGACCTGATAGCATCCCAATAGTCTTTCATTCCGCCCAGACTGTTGCCCATGGCATGCATGTATTCACACAAGATGAGCGGCCGTTTCCGAGATGTTGATGCCCATTTCTTCATGTATTGTATGCTGGCGTACATGGGCGTATACACATCCACATGATCTCGGTCCAACGCTCGTTCGTAGTGCACTGGCCGGGATGGGTCGCGTTCATGAATCCAGTCCGATGCAGCTACAAAGTTCACTCCATCTCCCGCTTCATTCCCCATAGACCACATAATGATGGATGGGTGGTTCTTATCCCGTTCCACCATTCGCTTAATGCGTGAAAGATGGGCTACCAGCCATTCAGGTTTATTCCCCAGAGTGCGCTCTGGCTTATAGCCCATACCATGGCTCTCGATATTGGCTTCACCAATCACATATAGGCCGTATTTATCACATAATTCGTACCAATATGGATCGGACGGGTAATGGCTTGTCCGCACTGTGTTAATATTGAACCGCTTCATTAGCTTGATATCTTCTTCCATTAACTCCCTGCTGATAACATGGCCAGTGACCGGGTCATGCTCATGACGATTCACACCTTTAATATATATGGGCTGGCCGTTCACCAAAAGTTGACCCTCTTTCACTTTGACGGTTCGAAAACCGATCTCATCCGTTATAACCGAAAGGATATCATACCCTTTTTTAAGAGTGATGTTAAGCTGATACAAGCTGGGTGTTTCTGCCGTCCATGGCTCCACATTACGCATAGAATAATTGACAACGTGTCTGGTTGTGGAATGGGTATCAATTGAAACCCGATCCATCCTTGAGAATGCACGTTTTCCATTCGGCTTTAGTAGTTCTGTTTGAACAGTGATCCTTTCTTGATGATCTGAATCATTGACCAGATCGATATCAAGACTGAATTCACCTTTTTTAAATGATTCATCCAAAGGTGTTTTAGCCCAGAAATCAGCGATACGAACTTTAGGTTCCGCGTATAGATAGGCATCGCGCTCGATGCCGCTGATGCGCCAAAAATCCTGGCACTCTAAAAAGGAACCATCGGACCAGCGGTACACTTCCAGAGCTACCAGGTTTTCACCAGTCTTCACATAGTCAGTAATGTCAAACTCAGCAGGAAGTTTGCTCCCCTGGCTGTAGCCAATCTTTTCTCCATTCACCCATATATAAAAAGCGGACTTTACAGCACCAAAGTGAATAACGATACGGCGGTCCTCCCAATTCTCAGGCAGTTGGAAATGTTTACGGTAAGATCCCACAGGATTATAACCATCAGGAATATCCGGTGGTTTAGGATCATAGGTGAATTCGTAGGGATGATTGAGATAAATGGGTACTCCATAGCCATTGATCTCCCAGTTGGCAGGAACAAGAATGGTATCCCATGCTGTGTCATCAAATTCAGTTCTGTAAAACTCTTTTGGGCGATCATCTGAGTTACGCACCCAGTGAAAAGCCCAGTTGCCATTTAATGTTTTATAAAATTGGGATTTGGAAGGGTCGTCTGTTTCAGCTAGAGATTTTGATTCATAAGGAAAAAAAGTTGCCCTTGCTGATTCCTTGTTGATCCCAATAATAGACGGATTTTCCCAGTCTTGTTCTGGAGAAATGGCGTTTAGCATTAAAACGCTGAGAAATGTTACTAACGGTTTACCTTCCAATCTCATATTTCGAAACATCAGATTATTATATGATAATATCAATTTACGAGAATCTTTTTTAAAGTTTATTGATTTATGGTATTATAATTTTCTATTGGAATAAGGGATAAAAATAATTCCACAGAGACAGTATTTAAGATTGAATTATAATTTTTCACATTGCGAATCAGCCTTTTTAAATAATTCTAATTATCAGAATCCTTCTACACCTGTCCCTTACATTGTTGTAGATCATTATCCTGACCTGGGGCTGCTCACCGCCCTGCGATTCCTGGAATGGGTAACAGAAAACCCGGAAGGCGTTATCAGCCTGCCTACGGGAAAAACTCCGGAATATTTCATTAAGTGGACCCATTACCTGCTATCCAATTGGACAGATCCAGCCCAGGAAAAATTGCGCAGGGACAAGGGCCTGGATATTGATAATAAACCAGATCTATCCCGGCTGCAGTTTATCCAGATCGATGAATTTTATCCCATCAATCCATCTCAGACCAATAGTTTCCATAATTATGTTCAGGAGTTCTATATAAAAGGGTTCAAGCTCAATACTGACCGGGGTCTTTTTATTAACTGTGAAACAATCCCCAGGACTGCTGGTAAATCGCTAGACGAAATTTTCCCTGACAGCCGGGTTGATCTCTCTCTCCGTACTCGTGATCCCAAAAATGCGCTGGAAGAGACTCAGCAGGAGACCATTTTACTGGTGGACCAATGGTGCACAGAATATGAAGAAAAGGTTCGGGAACTTGGCGGAATCGGCTTTTTTCTAGGAGGGATCGGTCCCGATGGGCATATCGCTTTCAATGTTCGGGGATCAGACCATAATTCCACCACACGGCTTACAGGTACTAACTTTGAGACCCAAGCCTCAGCAGCCACAGACCTAGGCGGAATCGAGATATCCCGGAATAGACTGGTGATCACCATCGGGCTCGCCACCATCACTGCCAACACGGATGCGACCGCCATCATTATGGCTGCCGGAGAAGCAAAAGCTGACATTGTGAAAGCATCCCTGGAACATAATGAGGACATTCATTATCCAGCGACTGTGCTACAAAAACTTAAGGGCAGTCGGTTCTACCTGACCAAAGGAGCAGCAGTTGGGTTAAAAGACGTGGTCATTCAGGATCTTCAACATGAATCCTGGACCCAGGAAAAGACAGAGAGATCCGTAGTACAGTTATGCCAGCGATTGAACAAATTCGGCCACCACCTGACCCTGGAAGAACTGAAGAACGACCACGCCTGTTCCCTGATACCTAATTTAAATGAAAATACCGTCTCAGATGTAATTGATGCGTTCAAAATGAGACTGGATAAGGCCGTGAATATGGCCAATGGCGAAACGGTTCTTCACACGGGGCCCCACCATGACGATATCATACTGGGCTACCTGCCTTTGATCATTCACCAGATCAGATCACCAACCAATAAACATTATTTTGCCAATATGACATCTGGGTTTACATCCGTAACAAATTCTTATCTCTATGGTGTCTTAAAGAAAACTGCTGAATTTCTTAAACAGGGTAAGGTCCAGATGATCAACTATCCAGATTTTTTTGATGAAGGCTACCGATTCAAATGGGACAAAGATGTCTATCACTATTTGGACCGGATCGCTGCCAATAACAAGGAAGGGCAATCTAGGGGTCTGAGTCACCGGCTGGTGCGAATACTGGTAGAGATATATGGCCTACAATCTGTCTCTGACTTAAACGATAAAATTGTGGAAACTTTTAGCTATTTGGAAAGCTGCTATGATGGAGAAAAAAATAAGCCTGATATACAGCGGATGAAGGGTATGGTCCGGGAGTTTGAAGAAGAGTTGGCCTGGGCACATTACGGCGTTAAGGTAAAGGATATCCACCACCTTCGTCTGGGCTTTTACAAGGGCGATATATTTACGGAAAATCCCCAAGAAAAGCGAGATGTTGCACCGGTGCTGGGGTTGATCCGTAACATCAATCCGACAATCATTACCCTGGCCATGGATCCGGAAGGAAGCGGTCCAGATACTCATTATAAGGTGCTACAAACCCTTGCCGAAGCCCTGCGCCTTTGGCAACAGGACACTGACCTGGAAAACATTCGGATCTGGGGTTACCGGAATGTCTGGTACCGGTTTGACCCAGCGGAAGCTGATATTCTGGTTCCCGTTTCATTAAATTCCATGGCCACCTTGCGTGACACATTCATGACCTGTTACCTAAGTCAGCAAGATGCTTCATTCCCCAGTTATGAATTGGATGGACCCTTCTGCGATCTGACCCAAAAGGTCTGGGTAGAGCAGCATGAATTAATGGAGCTGGTATTGGGGCGAAATTTCTGGTATGAGCACGAACACCCTCAACTGCGGGCAACACACGGCCTCGTTTTTTTAAAGGAAATGTCCGCAGACCAATTCTTAGTTGAAGCAAGAAGATTAGAAAGATCAATGGAAGGAGTGTCAAATTTCACCCAAGATAATTAGTATATTATTTGCGGTTATAATCATGAATGGATGCAGCAACAACTCAATCGAGTTATTGGGATTAGTCCCAATACCGTCTCACTTAAAGATCCAGGATGGAACAATCGAATTAAACGGTGAAATAAGGCTGCGTTACCAACAAAATGACGTTGAACTATCAAAAATATCGAAACAATTCTCACATAGATTGGCTGACTATGGATTGAAAATTTCAGCCAAAGGGAACCAGGCTCCTGAGATTGTAATATCAAAAACATCGACAGGAAAAGAGAACTCTGAAGCGTATGAATTATCCATTTCAGATCAGGGAATTTTACTGCAAAGCTCAGGTTATGCAGGTATCTACTATGGGTTACAATCAATCTATCAATTATTAAGTCCAGGTAACAGTTCCGGCCGGCACGAACTACCCTATCTCGAGATCAGGGATGAACCTCGTTTCAAATGGCGCGGTATGCACCTGGATGTAGCCAGGCATTTTTTTCCCACAGAATTTATAAAGAAGTATATCGATCTTATTGCCATGCACAAGATGAATATCTTCCACTGGCACCTGACCGAAGACCAGGGCTGGAGGATCGCAATAAAAAACTATCCAAAACTGGAAAAGATTTCCGCCTGGAGAACGGAAACCTTGATCGGCCACTACAGCGATCAGCCTCATCAGTTTGATGGACAGCGATATGGTGGTTATTATACCCAGGAAGAGATCATAGACATCATTTCCTATGCTGATGATCGGTATGTTACGGTTGTTCCAGAGATCGAGATGCCTGGGCACGCCACTGCGGCTCTGGCAGCTTATCCGGAACTCTCCTGCACAGGCGGGCCCCATGAGGTTGAAACCATTTGGGGCGTCCATAAGGAAGTATTCTGTGCTGGTAAGGAAGAAACGTTTGAATTTCTTGAAAATGTTCTAAAGGAAGTAGCAGAACTCTTTCCTGGATCATATATTCATATTGGCGGAGATGAATGCCCCAAAGACCGCTGGAAAGAATGTAACCTGTGTCAGGCCCGGATCAAGTCAAATGGTTTGAAAAATGAGCACGAACTGCAAAGTTATTTTATAAAGCGCATTGAAGGGATCCTGGACGAACACGGAAAAAGGCTGATTGGTTGGGATGAGATCCTGGAAGGGGGTCTTGCTCCCAAAGCGATTGTCCAGAGTTGGCGAGGAATGGATGGCGGTATCGAGGCTGTTAATGCCAATCACCAGGTGATCATGTCACCCACGTCTCATGCCTATTTTGATTATTATCAGTCAAAAGATAAGCAGGGTGAACCTTTGGCGATCGGCGGATTCCTTCCCCTTGAAAAGGTCTATGAATTTGAACCTGTACCTGATGATATTGATCCAGATAAGCGCCACCTGATCCTGGGTGGTCAAGCCAATGTATGGACGGAATATATTAAAACGCCGGAACAGGCAGAATACATGGCAGTGCCAAGAATGTGTGCTATGGCAGAAGTATTATGGTCACCCCAGAACAAAAAAGATTACAACAGTTTCTTAAATAGGATGGATAAGCATACTAAACGGCTGGATTACATGGATATACATTATCGCAAGCTGGATTAAGTAATCATTATTTAAGTTATAGCAGAGATTTATTTATACAGTAAAATGCCTGGGTTCTGGTAGAAATATTTATAGTTGATCCTAATTCAGCCTTATTCAATTCGGGCATCTTTAATCCTTTTCGACCTGATAATATTCTTATACATTCTTTCATGGATAATCGTGCTAACTTGTTAAAAAATATTGGTAATTATGTAATACTGGGCTCGATTGTACTAGTCTGGTTCGCAGACCTGGGAAATAAAAGCGGTGGACCTTCAATTTTCCTGTTTTTCTTAATTCTAGGTTTTGCATGCATTCTTGTTGGTGAAGCCATGATAACCCCGTTTGACATGGGAAATGAAAGCTTACAAGATTTAGGAGATGAAGATTCTCTTGCGATGGAACAGGAGAGTTCGGATCCTTCGGAAGAAAGCGGATCTTTTTATAGAGAAAACGAAGGTCCGGGAGGACTTTACTAGTCCGCATCGAGCTGCACGCTCTTAGACGCTAAACGGTATTATCATAATTAAGAAATCCCCTAAATAGAGGGACATTAATAATAATATTTCAATTGGGCTTTGATTTCTATCCTATAGTTTAATACCAAATTTTTCCAGTACCATCAGCATCAAATAATATGCTATTACTGTTAATATTATGGCGCTGATAAGGGCTGCATAAAAATGTAACCGATACTTTAAAAATATCGGTAAAGTGATAAATAAAACTAATGAAGGCAGCACCAGCCAGAATATCCCTTTCGACAACAAGATAATCTGCTGTGTATTTTGAGTATCAATATATAGCCAGATCATTGCCAGGACAGACACTAGCGGGATTGATGCTAATACTGAACCAAATAAGGTATTGCGCTTTGCTATTTCAGAGATCAATACAAGCAAAATTGCTGAAATAACAATTTTTATAATATTATAAACCATAAACGTTCCAGTAATTTAGTCACTCCAAACACCATCGGAAAAAATTCGGGTGGTTTCCGTTATTAATTTCAATAACATCCTCAAACTATAATTTTTGAATGACTTGCTGAATATCTATACTAATATTATTACGATTAATTCTTACACTTCGACCATCATCAGTAAATAAATTTATTTCCAGTGATTCCAAGGTTGGTTCCTGAATTTCTTTTAACCGAAGTATGACATTGCCACCATAATCCTGGCCAAAGGTATTTTTCATGACTCTATAAATTGTATCAAAAAGATTTATTGAATTAATGTAATCAATATTCTTATCCCAGTCTATAGTAACATAGTGAAGCACATCATTTTTAAACCCCATACTCCCGATGATATTCTTATCACTAACCAGCCAGAAATTATTCCGACTTTTATCAAACCCATCTTCACCGGAATATTCTTTCATCTTTTCCAAGACAGTTTCTTTTCCCATTCCGAGTGTTAGTTCTTTCCCTTCTATGGTGATTGATTGTGATGGAACCACTGCAGAACAGGCCAACAATAATACCAGATACCTTAGTCTAACCATTTTTACCTCCTTTATAATAAATTATTTTAGATTGAAATTGCATTTATCTCAATATTAATATGATTTAATAATATTTATTCCATGAATGATATGATTTCTATTCCTGAAAATTGAATTGGTTTAAAACCATACTGTAGTGCCAAACCTGTAGTGCACAACATCTCCTAAATATAACTCTTCTGGAAGAAATCCGGCGGATTTGACCAATAATCCTAGATCCAATGAAAGAATATCACTCTGACCATCTTCCTCCCTGCTGATTACATACTTCAAAATCGTATTCAAGGCACCGCCCATCTCCGATTGGGCATCAGTAAATGATAGCACTACGGGCTGGTTCCACACATGCAAAGCTGTATTTAAATATAGCCTATCGGATAAAGAATGATCATGCAATGCAATGCCGCCTGCTAAAAACCAGTCTTCTTTATTCTGGTATTCACGAACATAAAGTTTCAGCCTTGTTTTGTCATGTATCGTAATCCAAAACTTTTGTTCAATAAAATCGCCGAACGGTACCATTGTATAGCCCATTCCCATGGACACTTTAAATAAATCATTCAATGAACGATTAAACATCCTAAAGATAAATGGGTCTACCAGATTCACCAGTGAACGGTAACCAACCCTGCTTACGAATTCCTTCTCATCTTTTGTAAGATTGTCATATCTCGTATACCGATAAAATTCCATTGCCGGTCTGTGCAGGTGCCTGATTGCGCCATACACATCATGCCCAACTATATCACGCTGTAGTTCGTTCGGTTCTTCATCGATATCCGGTTCCATTGATGGCAACATACTGGTTGCATAGTAGCCAATGAGTTGCGATTGTCTAAACAGATGTTCAATAAAAAGGTGTTTTTTATCTTCTTTATTGAACACAAAATCCGTTTGAATTCTGTCAAGCAGCATATAGTCTGATTCTATTCCAGCCGTGTGCAGGCGTATGTAATTTGGCAGGTCATTGTTTCTCAGATTGATGAGGTCACTATCGCGTACTCCCATTACATAGGCAGCACCTTTCTCATTAAAGTAAGGCTTCGAAATAGACCCAATACCCAAATGGGTCAAGACGGATCTGTGCCCTTCTTCATGGGTCAATGGTGCCAAAAACAGGCCACCAATGTATTGCAGTATATTTGTTCTTAATGATCCAAGTCTCTCACTGGATCTTCTTACAACAAGCCGAAGAGTGTTCAAATAATTCTTATTATACTGCCTCATGGAGTAAAGCTGATGAGGGTTATCCATTATCAGGAAAGAATATTCTTTGAACGGCAACGGTTTACTCAGACCACCTGGTTTATTTTCATTCGTGTTGATCTGGCAAAGGGCAGCACCGCTTAGCATTAATAATAGTGTAATACGGAGAATCATGGATAAAAATCTAATTGGACTTTTAATAATAATAACATCTAATTAGGTTCAGGGGTATGCCAATGTATGATTACAAATGCACTAAGTGCGGCACTTTATTTGAGGAATTGGTCTTATCAAGTACAGTTGCGGACAATCAAATAAAATGTCCAAAATGCGGTTACTCAAAATCAGAGCGGCAATTGTCCGCTCCCTTCATCTCAGTGAACTCTGGCTTTGAGCCGGCCTGTGAAAAGCCGGCCTGCAGTACACCAGTTGGTTTTTCCTGAGCAAACTGAATTCTGCGGTCGCAGAATAAGTTAAAAACAGGAACCTAGCTCACACTATCTTATACTAGTACTCACTTCTTCAGCTATTGCCACAGCATTGGGGGTATCGCTATGAATACAGATTGTTTGTGCTTCAATAGATACTTCTGACCCGTCAAAAGCAATTACCTTATTTCTCTCAATTATCAACCTTGCCTGATCTGCGGCTTTCTGCGGGCTCGTGATAAGAGCATGATCCAAATTGCGATTTCTAAGACTGCCATTTCGTTCATAGGTGCGATCTGCAAAAGCTTCTTGAACAACCTTTAACCCCATATCTTCTACCACCCGTACCATCAAAGAACCGGATAAACACATGATATTCAGATGAGGATCTATGCGATCCACTGCATCCCCAATAACCCGTGCCACCTGCGCATCTTTCGCAGCTTGATTATAAAGGGCTCCATGGGGCTTAATATGACTGACAGAAATATTCTCTTCTTCAGCAATCTTTAACAATGAGTAAACCTGACTACAGATCGAACTCAATAATTCTTCGGATTCCATATCCAGTTCCAAGCGACCAAAATTTTCCCGATCAGGATAGCTGGGGTGGGCACCAACTTTCACATTTTTCTTTTTGGCAATTATTACCAATTCTCGCATCATCTCTGTATCGCCAGCGTGGCCGCCACACGCCAGACTGATTGACGTAACATGATCCATAAGATCAGAATAAACATTATTCTTTAATAAGCGGGGAATCTCTCCCATGTCGCAATTAATATCCATTATGGTGCCGAATATTTTAAGTCGTTAATAAACGACTCCTGAGCAAGGCGCAATGATTCAGCTTCTGCCATGGAAACCAATTGAAATTGGAATTCATCCTGAGGCATTAATTGTCCGACTTTACATAGATCGGCCGTGATAACGTTGGCGATTTTGGGATAACCTCCAGTGGTTTGATGATCTACAAATGAAATAATTGGCTGACCATTGCCTGGTATCTGGACCGCGCCAGCTGGAATTCCCTCCGTGAGTACCTCAGTATCTTGCATTGTTTTGATCGATTGTCCTGCTGTCCTTACTCCCATACGGTCAAATGTATGAGAAACAGTGAATTTGTTATTCTGTAATAATTTCCAGGCGTCCGGATCAAACCAATCATGTTGAATGCCTTTGGTGATCCGCAGTGTAGAGCAATCCATTTCAATAGCTTGTTTGATCCTTACCGGTTCCATCTCCTGTCTCGCATCACCAAATTTAATTTCATCTCCTTTTTTAATCGGACGACCTTCAAAACCCCCCATATTTGTCATCAGGTGGGTTGATTTACTTCCCAGAACTAGTTCTATATCAAAGCCGCCCTGAACGGTCAAATAACAACGGGCACCATCCCGGCTCGGTCCAATATTAATTATTTGTCCCTGTTCGACATGTACATTTTCATAGAACGGAAGGTCTTCTCCATCTAAATCATTTAAAAAGTAACTGCCAGTTAATGACACAAACGCATCCCGATTAAACTGATACCTCCCGCCTATAAGGGTCATTTCCAGTCCCGCTTCACCTTCAGCATTCCCCACCAATAAGTTTCCTAATCTCAACGAAAAGGAATCAGCAGCCCCTGATGCTGATATACCCAGATGCGCAAATCCATTTCTACCAAGATCCTGCACAGTTGTCTGCAGACCTCCATCTATAACCGCCAAACTCATGGGTGCTGGTTTAACTTATCAAATTCATCCAGATCAATCGAATAAAATTGAACCTGGTCTCCCATTTTAATAAGGCTGTTTTCAGGATGGTTTTTATCAATAAGACTTAAGGGTGTCCTGCCGATAAGATTCCATCCTCCAGGGGTCGATAATGGATATATGCCGGTCTGCCTTCCGGCGATACCTACTGATCCTGACGGGACAACCTTGCGTGGCGACTCCAGCCGGGGTGTTGCCAGAGTTTCATCCATACCGCCTATGTAGGGAAACCCAGCGGAAAAACCAATGAAATAAACCAAATATTTGCCATTGATGTGGCGATCCACTATTTCTGTTTTACTGCATTGCGTATGGTTCATGACACGATCCAGGTCCAGACCGTATTCATTATGATAGCATACGGGAATACCCACGATCCGCTGTTGGGTATCACTACTGAGATGTATTCTTTTGACAGCCGCTGTAAGCCTTACAGTAGTGTCTGAGATTCTGGATTTGTTATTTAAACGTATTAATACAGAGTTGTATCCCGGTGAAATATTGACTATTTCTTG
>DTUG01000125.1 GCA_012964275.1 Fidelibacterota bacterium
ATTTCCTGGTTGAAATGTGGAAAAAACCGCATTGGATCTCCAACTATGAAGACAGGAATCGTGTTTTCTTCAGCCCATCCTAGCAACGCTTTATTGACCTTCTTTTCCCAACTATTTAACTGTAGTTGAAATTCCTTTGATTCTTTTCGTTCAAACCCTGATTCTTTGCGTTAGGCACCTGATGTATAATTTAGACTCCCCTAAGTTGAAATGAACGCGCCACTCTATCAATCGCTACCATAAAAGATGCAATGCGCATGGGAACTTTTTTTTCAACCTTTATATTATAAACCTCTTGAAAAGCCTTGACCATTTTAGTCTCAAGTTTTGTGTCTACATCTTCTAACTCCCATTTAAATTGCTGCAGATTCTGAACCCATTCGAAATAGGAGACCGTTACACCACCGGCGTTTGTGAGAATATCTGGTATGACTGGCACACTTTTCTCCCAAAGAGTTTCAGCGGCTTTTGGTGTTACGGGTCCGTTGGCTGCTTCTATGACAAACCTGCAATTCAAAGCATCAGCATTTTCTTTATTGATAGCACCTCCCAGTGCAGCAGGAATCAGAAAATCACATTCCAAAGTTAATAATTCATCATTGGTTATATTTTTACCCTGGCCACAACCATCAATGGTTCTGTTTTTATAATTGTGATCAAACAGACTTGAAATCTCAAGCCCATCCGGTTCATGGATACCGCCAGTGACATCACTCACTCCAACTATTTTACATCCATACTCATCAAGAAATTTGGCTGTAAAGGATCCTACATTGCCAAAACCCTGAATAACAACGGTGGATTTATCCAGAGCGACGTCATTTTTATTGGCAGTTTCTCTCACTGTTATTGCAGTACCCTTTCCCGTGGCATGTTCTCTGCCTTCAGATCCGCCAAGTTCAAGAGGTTTCCCGGTTACGATTGCGGGTGTATAGCCATGGGCCTGACTGTACTCATCCATGAACCATCCCATTACCTGTGCGTTTGTATTGACATCCGGTGCAGGGATATCAATGTTTGGACCTATAACAGGATCGATCGCCCTAAAAAATTTTCTTGATAACCGTTCGAGTTCATGGACACTGAATTTACTGGGATCTATAGCAATTCCACCCTTACCTCCTCCGTAAGGAATATCCAATAGGGCTGTCTTCCAGGTCATTAACGATGCCAGTGCCCTGACCTCTGCAAGGTCCACGTGATGGTGGTACCTGATTCCACCCTTAAAGGGTCCCCTGGTGTTATTATGCTGAACTCGGAACCCTAATAAACTCATAACCTCGCCATTGTCTCTTCTGAAAGGCACCTCTACTGTGAGTTCTCTATCCGGCATCTCAAGGGCACGGGCTATATTTGGTTTGAGTCCGAGAAGTTCTACAGCACGCTGATAAGCGCCTGTTGCGGCATTAACACTTGATGTTTTTTTAGACATATCTATACTTCCTTCACAAATGGATTAGACTTAACAAAGATTCCAGCTGATAATTTTTTGGTTCTATAATAAAAAGTGCAATTGAATGTTAATGGAAAATCTGTAGCAAAACAATTATGAATCTGCCCAGAATTTTGACATAATGAAAAGAATAACAATAGACATTATAAACATTTTCCAGCCAGCTTTTATAAAATCTGATCGTTGAACTAAGCCGCTGCTATGTATGATCATACATGTTGGCGAAGCAACCACTGTCAAATAGGCAAATGCCGATGCGATGGCAGTTGAGAACCCCATTACAATTGGATCACCTCCCATGTTCAATACGATGGGGCCAATTACAGCTACAGTAGCGGAATTACTGAGTAGGTTGGTCAAAACACCAGTTAAAAGAACAGCTATCAACCATCGTAAAATGGAAATATCTTCACTGAGATTTTTCATGATGTCGATCGCCGAATTGGCGAACCAAAGTGCCGCCCCGGTCTCTTTCATCTGGAGGCCAATCGATATAGCCGCGCCAAAAAGCAGGATAACACCCCAGTTGGTATTTCGATTCAGATCAGACCAGCGAATTAATCCTAAAACCAGATACAGAAAGACACCTATCAAAGCTATGATACCCAGGCCCATCTTTTTGCTAAGGAATACCCATCCTAAGAACACGATCAGAAATACAATGATCGCTAATATATTCTGACCGGTCATTGCTCCTCTCCTTGCCACCTGAACTTTTAATTTTCGAACTGCAGAATCGAGGACTTTTTGTTTAGGCCGAAATGTAAACCAGAGAATTGCTACAGCAATCGGTATTTCTACCAATAACATCGGATAGGTGTATCTCATCCACCCCAGATAGGAGATATCTGCCAGCCCAAATTCTTGCCAATAGCCAATCATGATTACATTGCGTCCGCCGCCTGAAGGGGTACCAATGGATCCCATAGCACTGCCGTAGGCAATGGAAAAAAGTATCAATGCTGCCAGGTTTTTTGTCGCATCCCGATCAGTACTGGTGTTATATATAAGAGTCAGCCCTACGGGCATCATCATTGCTGTGACTGTATGCTCGCCTATAAAAGAGGACAGGAATGCTGAAATGCCTACAAAACCAAATGCAATGCGCCATGTTTTATTCCCTGTAAACCTAATGATGCCGAGTGCCAGCCGCGAGTCTAGCCCCTGGCTCACAATAGCCACCGCCATCATCAGTGATCCCATAATAAAGAATACCGCATCATTCATAAAGGATTTTGCCACACCATTTGGATCATCAATTCCCAGTATCACCTGCAGGAATAACATCATCAGCGCCACAGCGGGTAGTGGTACCGGTTCAAAAATGATCAGAATAATTGCCATTATTACAATGATCATCGTCCGGTATGCCTTTATCGGATCCGTCATGGTTTCGCCCTGCATAGATTCCATACTGGAGGGGACGGGTAAAAGCAATAATACAGCACCTACCGCTAATGCAAAAAGCAGCCAACGCTTCTGGGTCAGCCAAAAAATGATATGCTGAAGCAAAAAATCTACTCTTTACTATTTAACTATTAAAATTGGGCATGGATTTGATTCCATGACCTGGAGCGGTTTGCTGCCCATGAAAAATTTAGCGATGGGATTTTTTGTTGATGTTCCCATAACTATGATGTGGTCATTGCCTGCTGTTTCCCGAATAACGACTGCAGGGTCGCCGTGCTTGAAGTGATTTTCATATTCAATTCCCATACGACGCATCATTTTTGCGGCCCGCTTTGCAGCATTGCGGTATCCTTTACCGAATTTATTTGTTTTAGAGACCGTCAACAGGTCTACTTTTATCCCAAAAGCCTGCGCAACCCGAACACCATACTTTACAGCCTGCGGTGTTTTCCTCGAATCATCAACGGGCAACAATAGACCATAGGTCTTGTCCGGGTTATATTTATTCACAATTAAAATGGAACTGTCTATATACTGTATCATATCATGAGCCATCCGGCGCTTCTGGCTTCCACCGATAATCGTTACATCAAATCCACCTCTAGCAACTTCATCACGCAATTCTGAGATAATATCTCCATTGCGCAGTATCAGGTTTACATCTGTAGAAATCGTACCCTGCAGGTAGACATCACACCGATTGCCATCTGTCTGAACCAAGGTGTTTTTTGGAAAACCAGATTCAATGGTCGTAGACGTGATGTAATCATTTTTAGCTAGAAAATTGAAAGCCCATTCCAATACCTCTACACCTGGTCTATCAAAATCCCACTCTTCCATTCGTTCTTGCGCCAACCTCACATGCGGTAAAGAAAAATCACTGATCTTGGGTCCTACATATACAATCGTAACCGCTGCCTGGAATGATTTTGCTATCTGCATTCCTACCCGGAGCGTGGATTCAGAATATTCTTTACTTCCTACAGCAATTAAAAATTTCATGCGAGTGTGAAATTACGAATACCTATTTTTCATTTCTGTCTGGATTGATTCATTTATCCAAATAAAAATGCCTTTTTTGTGGTGTTAGCGGCCTTGCCATCCAAAGCGGTCTCCGTAAACCTTCAGGATGATTTTCTTTCTCCTTGGCCCACATATTCCATTGTTTAAAATGCTCAAAGGATTTATTCGTATCTACAAATACATCTCCGTATTTCTCATCCAAATCTGGAATAGATAGACTAACCTTTTGCAGCCAGCAATGTGCACCAGAGATTGGATCGGGATTTGCAGGATGTGTTATATTTTGATGCACACCACCATCTCTCCACCATATACGGTTGGTATCTGCATCATCTGTTTTCCAAGGCTCGACGCCTTTCAAAACTTCCATCTTCCATTGTCCATTCCCCATATTTTTTATGTCTATCGTATTTGTCATGAACCGGTTGCCTGTATCCTGCTGGCGGCGCCAGCGACCGATATGGTGAGAACAGGCTACCACACCCGGCTTGATCGCCTCTGTTACCCAGACCTTATCCACAAACCAGCCGATTTCCGTACTGACCTTGAGCAAGGTCCCGGTCTTAACACCTAAGCTTTCAGCATCCTTTTTATGTATCCAGATCGGGTTCCTATGGGCAATTTCCGCTAGCCATTTAGAATTTGCTGATCGGGAATGTATGTGCGTAGGAAGACGGAAATTAGGTAGTAACACATATTCGTTTTTTTCTTTGTCCAAATTATCGGGATGTATGTGACTTCTGATTCGATATCCAGGGGTGGCATGTTCCGGATATCCAAAATCAACCATGGTTTGAGAATAGAGTTCTTGACGTCTTGATGGAGTGGGGAAACCGGTGCAATTTTCTCCATTCAAATGAATTCCAACTACAATACCATCCTTTATTATCTGGCCGTTATCAGCCACTCGTGATTCCTTTATTACATCCGAAGATAATTCAAGCTCATTCTTCTTATAAACCGATGATTTTACCAGATAAGCACCATACTTGCGCATATAATTCAATGGAGTTAAACCTTCTTGCTCGGCTGTTTCGGGAAGACCTTCAGTATGTTCAAAAATGTAACGATAGTATTCATCAATATTAATTTTTTCCCCTTTGCGGTAAGGACTCAGGAAATGATCACGGATCCCAAGCTGGTCACCCTTATCGATCCGCCAGGACAACTCTATCCAGAATTCATCCTCTTCCCATACTTCACCTGGATTGACTTCATAGGTATATTTTACATTTTTCCCATCCCGTCGAGCCTTTTCCCGTAATACTGGTTGACGAAAAGCGATCCAGACTCCAGCCTGTGTCTCATAAGAATTAATATCGTGACGCTCAGATGCATGACCCATAGGCAGAACATAATCGGCAAAGAAAGCTGTTTCGTTCCAGGTTGGAGTTAAGGCAATGTGACAGCCAACCTTGCCTGTATCTGATAGCATTTCAATCCACGTGAATCCATCTGGGTATGTCCAGACAGGATTGAAGACCCGGGTAAAATAAACATCCAGTTTACCGCGGTTATCTTTTAACAGATGAGGCAGTATCTCACTCATCTCATAATGCGATAATGTATACTCAGGCGGCCAGCTGAGCTCGTTCCAATTATCGGGACCAGGAGGATCGTCAAAAAAACTTGGTTGGAATTTATGCCAGCCGCTTGGAGCTGTACCTCCTTCTGTACCTACAGACCCGGTCAATACATTCAACAGATGCAGTGTCCTCGCAACCTGCCAGCCTCCCAGGTTACCGATCGAAGCACCGCGCCATACGTGTGAAGAAAATTTACTCCCGGCTTCCCCAATGAATCTGGCAACCCGAATAATTTGATCTGCCTCGATCCCAGCTTCTTTCGCTGCGAATTCAGGTGTGTAATCGGACCATTCCTGACTTAAACGCTTTATAAATACATCGAATTCAACAGTATCTTCCGGATAAAGATTTTTTAAGTATTCATCCCAGTTCACCCAGTTTTCCATAAAAGTCCTATCATACATTTTTTCATCCAGTATGATCTTAGCCATGGCCATAAATATCGCTGACTCACTACCTGGATAGGTTGGCATCCACTCATCGGCCATGGAAGCAGTATTAGACAGGCGAGGATCCAAAACAATCAGTTTAGCGCCTTTCATCATTCCTTCAATGATACGCTGAGCGTGAGGATTAAAATAGTGCCCCGTTTCAAGATGGGATGATGCCAATAGAATAACCTTTGCATTTGTATGGTCTGGACTGGGTCGATCAAATTTATGCCACAGTGCATATCCAGTACGGGCTCCGGCAGAACAAATATTTGTATGACTATTATGACCATCAATTCCCCAGGCTTTCAGTACCCTTTCAGCATAGCCTTCGTGGCCTGGCCGACCCACATGATACATCACTCGATCTTTATGCCCGGATTCTAAGCTGTTTCGAATTTTTTCAGAAATCTCATCGAGAGCCTGGTCCCATGAGATCCGTTCCCATTTACCTTCACCGCGTTTCCCAACCCTTTTTAGCGGATAAAATATTCGCTCTGTATCATTGATCTGATTTATAGTAGCCGGACCCTTTGCACAGTTGCGACCCCGGCTTCCAGGATGATGGGGATTCCCTTCAAATTTGCGGACTTGATTCGTATCCTTATCGATGTAAGCCAAAAGACCACAGGCTGATTCACAATTAAAGCAAGTGGTCGGTATAATGGAATAATGGCGTTCTTTTTTTTCCGGCCAGGCCTGAGAATCCAATTCTATAAAATCATCCCATTCACTAGGATCCGGGTATTTGTACAGCGGTTTTGGTCCTTCCATCATCAATTCTTCAGACCAGTCCGGCCGATGAGATATTTTGGGTATTAATCCAATTGATTCAGAAAATTTCTCTACCCAGGATCGGTTCATGCTGTTCCCTAACTCAAGGACACAACTTGCGGGGCATATACCCTGACATATTCTGTTAAAAAGATACCAATGAGGACTAATAATCCGGCCAGGATAGTAATTGAATTGCCGTGATTACCCACAATCATTAAAAGTGGAAGGAGATTGCCTATTAAGATACCTGCAGCAAACCAAAGGAAAAAGTAACCTCTTTTCATCATGAAAACTGTCTTGCGATAGTCAATGCTGCGATGTGGAACCAGTGTTTCAATGACAAGCAGGATCAGGTTAAGACTGATCAAGCCAATCAAAAATCCGATTAATTGCTTAACACTGTTTGACCCAAAAATGAGCAATATAACGGTTCCTGCCATAAGAGCATGGATCAGCATATGCATCCATAACAAAGGTGACTGCCAATAGTCCCGCCCTTTAGCCTGCTTGAATAAAAACGCTGTATAAATCGCTGATAAAAAAGCAAAGAAAAAGCCCGGGAATTTTATCCAGAAAAGATTCCAACCCAGCCAATGCCCAATAATCAACAGTGTTATAATCCCGCTAAAAGCTGTAATTATATATGCTCCCCGGACCAACCAGGACGTCCAGTTTGGCCGTAAAAGAACATAAAGAAATCGGTCTGGGCGATCTAAATCTGCAACAAGCAAAAGTGCTGTGAATACCAGGAAAACCAGTGAAGTAGACAGTGCTTGTATTTGCACTTTATCAGATATTGTCAACCCCATTATTTCCAGTAAAAATAATATCATAAAGGTTCCAGAAGCGATCGCTTTTGTCCAGATATAGGATGGGACTTGCCATCCCCAGAGCACTCCTTTAGATGGTGCATCATACACTCGCTTTGTATTCTGATCCTGATAATATGATAATTCCTTTTGGACATTATCCACGGCGCGCTGATCAATAGCTGTTCCACTTTTTGCATGGTTTTCCAAGGCCAATTGAAGTAAAAGACTCCCTCGATCCGACTCATTTATTCGTTCATCTGCATATTTTGCGAAATGACCGACACCAGATATTTGTTCACTCCAGACGTAATTATCATTTCGATCAGTGGCAGCAGGAACCAGCATTTCGGAACTGCCATTGACATAATATAGCTGCGGTTTTGTTCCCTTCTCCGGTTTTCTTACGGTCACATTTTCCTTGGCTACCAAATTGGCAATCTTTGATTTTGGATCATCCAAATCACCAGACACAATAGCTTCCACCGGACATACGATTACACAGGCTGGTTCATAGCCGCCATCTATCCTGTGGGCGCAATAATTACACTTAGCTGCCGTATTGGTATTTGGGTCTATATAGAGTGCATCATAGGGACATGCCTGCATACAGCTTTTACAACCGATGCAACGATCACTATCAAAATCAACAATACCATCCTTTCGGGTATATAAGGCGGTCGTGGGGCAAATTTCTACACAGGGCGCATCGGCGCAATGGTTACAGCGGTGGACCGCAAATTCCCTTGTGTTATTCGGGAATACTCCTTTTTCAATATATTTCACATGAGTACGGTTCACACCGATAGGAATATCATGCTCACTCTTACAGGCTACGGTACAAGCATGACATCCAATGCACACCCTGTTATCTATAACAAAACCGTATTTCATTCAATCCTATCAATAATAGATAATAGCAAATCTAGTAAATTGAAGCATGCGTCATATTACATTCTTCCTGTTGCAAATACCAATATGATCAAAGCGATAATTCAATATAAACATTATTGGAATACAACGCATATCTATGGTTTATTGTTGCTAACTGCTCATATATCTGAACAGTGGTTAAGCGGAAAGTAAAAACCGAAGACTATTAGCTCGATTATTAATAAAATGTATTTATTCAAAGACCTATTTTATCATAAAAAAGAAATTTGGAACTGTTACACCTAGCAGATCCACCTAAGCCATCCAGCCCTTAAAGATCAGGTTTATAATGCAAACTATAACACTGTATATTTTAGTGATAAAGGTGAATACTTTTTGAATACGAATGCGAGTAAGTTTTTTCGTTGCCTTACTTTTATCGGACAGGATGATTCAATGTTTACTATAAACTAATGGGCAAGAAAAAAAATTACAAGAGATGAGTTTATAAATAATTCTTTTTATCTTTTCAGTAAAACTGGGAAATAATGGATGCACTGATTAAAAATTTAAAAATATTTGCGAAACAGAATTTCCCAGAAACAGAAGTCACTTCTTATCTAAAAATTCTGGATATTCCTCAAGAAAAGTTGGAAAAATATTGTCATTTTAATAAAGAGTTTTATACCCGAAACCTGGTACATAAAGAAGATGACTTCGAAATCATAGTTGTTTGCTGGTCTCCAGGACAAATGGCTCCTATTCATGGACATGAAGGTGAAAAATGCTGGGCTAGGATACAAAAGGGTTCGTTACAGATTTGTAATTATGAAGAGGTGTCATCAAACCCAATTACTCTTAATGTTGTAGGAAAGGTATTAGGCAGCCCTAGTTATTTAGACGGCCCCGCTGATATCCACTCTGTGGAAAATATTTCCAATGACTTTGCTATCAGCCTGCATGTCTACGCCAAACCGTTTGACAGTTGTGACATTTACGATTTGAATAATGGGATTAAAAATCGTACAAAACTTCAGTATTATAGCAAATTTAGAAAGCTCTGCTGAGTCTCAAGCAGACGTATT
The DNA here is from genome assembly GCA_012964275.1 of Fidelibacterota bacterium. Classification (GTDB taxonomy): domain Bacteria; phylum Fidelibacterota; class Marinisomatia; order Marinisomatales; family UBA1611; genus UBA1611. The sequence continues at coordinate 9,448 of DTUG01000125.1, forward strand.
ATTATTTTCATCCCATAGCAAACTCCACTATGATCAAAGCGGCAGCATATATACTTATCGGAGGACAGAGTTTGCGCTTCGGTTCCCCAAAATGGAAAGTAAAAATAGGTGATGAAACTGTACTAAACCGCACCTTAAAATCCTGCAAAGAATTCGAATCCCGGCAAGTGGTGGGAAAGGAAAAACCATCACAACTCCCTGTTCCGTTTATAAAAGACAAATGGAAAATTCAGGCTCCTATTATCGGCCTTCAGACTGCGTTACAGAAATCGAAACATGATTGGAATCTGATTCTTTCCTGTGATTTACCTTTGATAACCGCCAGAATAATTGATCAATTGTGGAAAAATAATAATAAAGATACAGACGTTATTATTCCAGTGGTCAATGATATGTTTCAAACTACATGCGCATTCTACCATAGAAAGCTTCTAAGCCTTTGCACATCAGTGATCCAAAAAAATAGGCTGAGTCTTAATGATCTGGTTCATTCAGTAAACTATGTAGAAGTAGATTTTAGCGATCAAGCTGATGCCTTCCTGAATATGAACACACAGGAAGATCTAATATCGGTTAAAGAAAAACTAAAATAAACAAAGGAATGGATCACTCATGAAACGCTGGATAGTATTTTCAATCATTTTATCATTGACCTACGGCAATATTTCTGAAACATCTATTGCCGAAAACACCCGTGTAAAAGAAGCGGTTACCTTTATTCAAGTATGGTTGGATGCTCAGCGTGATTATGAAGGCATTCCTGGCATCTCTATGGCAATCGTCTATGATCAGGAACTCCTTTGGAGTGGAGGATTCGGATTTTCAAATCCTGCCAAGAAAAATCCTACTACTTCAAAAACAATTCACAGTATATGTTCCATTTCAAAACTGTTCACCAGCATTGCTATCATGCAGTTACGAGACAAGGGCAAGCTTTCTTTAAATGATCCAATAAAAAAATATCTTCCCTGGTTTAATATTGAAAATACCTTTCCTGGAAAAGGTGATGCGACAATCAAGGGTATTTTGACCCATTCATCCGGATTACCCAGGGAATCAGACTACCCATATTGGACAGGTCCGGATTTTCTTTTTCCCTCCAGTGAGAACATCCAAAAAAGGCTCGGCAAACAAAAAACACTTTATCCGGCTGACAAGTATTTTCAATATTCCAACTTAGGGCTTAGTCTGGCCGGCGAAATTGTTGCAGCAATTTCACATATGGATTTCGACACATACATTAAAAGGAACATCATTCAGCCCCTGAAAATGCGGGATACGCGGACTTTCATGCCTAAAAACATGCATGGAAAAAAACTAGCGATAGGTCATAATGCCCGCAATCGCAATGGCGAACGACTGCCGTTACCATTATTTGATGCCCATGGAATTGGACCAGCAGCAGGATTTAGTTCTACCGTTGAAGACCTGGCAAAATTTGGATCGTGGCAATTTCGACTGCTGGAACAAGGAGGAAATGAAATATTAAACGCGAATACCTTACGGGAGATGCATCGCGTACACTGGCTGGATGATGACTGGGACCCAGCCTGGGGTCTTGGGTTCAGAATATGGAGAAATAATGAAAAGAAGTTCGTCGGTCATGGCGGTAGTTGCCCCGGTTACCGATCCAGCTTCATTCTTCAGCCAGACTCCAAAATTGCAGTGGCTTTTATGTCCAATGCATCCGGTGTTGATGTCGGGTCCTTTACAGAAAAATCTTACCAGATCATCAACATAGCAGTCGATTCAGCACTGGACTCCGCAACCATTGATAAACCATTAGACCCAAAATTTGAAAAATACCTAGGATCTTATCTTGAACTACCGTGGTGGGGGGAACTGGCAATTATTGCCTGGGAAGGACAACTAGCCGGAGTATACCTTCCTGCAAAAGATCCGCTGAAGGACTTAATGAAACTAAGACATATAAAAGATAATACATTTCGCCGTATCAGAAATGACAAAACCTTAGGGGAAGAAATCACTTTTGAAACCGATAAGAAAGGCGCTGTCACCAGATTATGGAGGCATAGTAATTATGCACCAAAAGTGAGGTAACAATGCTGACCATCTTTCAAGCCATGCTGTTAATGAGATTTTGCAAATAAAATTACACTAGGATAAGGACTCAATTATGGCATTGCTGCAGCTTCCACTCTTTCCACTGAATATTGTTGTGCTCCCTTTTGAGGAAGTGCCTCTACATATTTTTGAACCGAGATACAAGGAAATGGTTAAAACATCTATCGCTCAGGATAAACCATTTGGCATTGTGTTTAAAGATAACAGAACCATTGACTCTGTAGGATGTTCAGTTGAAATCACTCAAGTATTAAAAACATATACCACCGGGGAATACGATATAGTTGTTACTGGAAAAAAACGTTTTAAAACAATTAATAAAACAAAAAATGGAGACCTATGGATAGGCCAAGTAGAATATTTTCCCGATCCAAAAGCAGAAGATAATAACCTTTTTAAAGAACTTCAGGATGAATACTTTAAAGTGCTTTTAAGATTTGGAATAGAAGAAAACCTGGAATTGCATTTGAGTAAGCAATTATCCTATGAGTTCGTAAAAGGAATTTTATTGCCAATACCAGTCAAAAAGAAACTACTGGAACTCATGAATGAAAAAGATCGCTTATCATTTATAAAAAGTTTATTTAATAAGATTCAATCACAATCCCCGCTTACACTAAACGGACAAAATATACCAGAAGCGTAATACTATAAATACTATCACCATAAAAAGGTTTACGATGATAATATTTATTTAACATCACCGTATCACCGCAAACTTGCCAATGTGTTCTTT
>DTUG01000126.1 GCA_012964275.1 Fidelibacterota bacterium
CAATGACGTCGCTCAGGTCCACCATCCCATTTCCATTCATATCACCGGCATAATTGTAGCAGGGTATGGCTGACTCACCGTCCAGGACCATATCAGCGATCATGAGCAGGTCAAAAATATCCTTTCCATTGTCCCGGTTCAGGTCTCCCTGAACCCAGCCTTGGCAACGGCTCCGAAACAGGATCAGCTGGACGCTCATAACGTAATTGGGCATGCTGTTCTCCCCGCAGCCGTTATACACGCAGCAGGGCGGCGCGCCCGTGCAGTCAGGATTGGACGTCCGGCAGCAGTTGAAATAATCTTCCAGGTCATAATCAAAGACCATGGTATCGCCGGGACTGATCACTGGTGCGATGCTCCAGTCCGTTGGAGTCACCTTATCCCCAGGGCACCAGCCGGCCCGGGGGTAGATCCAGGTCCCGCCCTGAGGACTGCACTCGTTCTGGGCACAGTCCGGCCGCCAGAGAGGCCAGGTGTATTCCGCATCATCGGCCTTGACCGTATGGTGCAGGTAGGAAAATTCCGCCGCGTTGTCCGTATTGCCGAAGCCGTGGCCCGTGGTCACGACGCGCAAGTAACCCGAGTCCGCTTCCGTATCGATCCAGACCGGCCTAGGCACCAGGAAATTCTCCGCCGGGTTATCCGGGTTGCCGATCTCCAGGTAACCGGTGCGGTACAGGTTCACGATCCGGTAGGGTTCTGCCAGGTTAAACCCTTCTGTAAAAATGAAATCTGCGGTAATGAGCCAGCCGTTGTTATTGCCCATCCAGGTGCTGATATACAGGCTCAGGGTGACACTGTCCCGCAGGATGGATTCGTAGGCGGTCATGTCTAGGGACCAGGAGCAGGCTCCGGGACCCGGCTCTCCGTCCCATTCTCCGGTAATATCATAGGGTGTGATGAAGCGGGCAATCTCGTAGGGGATCGTTACCTGACTCCCGGCCGTATCTGTTTCTCCGATCTCATGGAGCACGGTGATGTGTCCCAGCCGGTCCCAGGGATCGCAATCGCCGGAGTCGCTGGGACAGGCCAGGGTGATCACGAGCTCAATACTGGAAAAGGATAATTCAGGGGAAGGAAACTCAAAGGTCTGGACATGAGGTGTTGCCCAGTTCACAAATTCTTCATTGAAGGTATTAACAATGAAAAAATCCCGCATGCCGGCCGCCGGCAGGGTAAAAAGAGAAACAAAGAAAACAACACAACGTAAAATCATCCGTGAAACGCTCAAATATTCGTTTGAAGTCTATCTAAATTTAAACTATCCATGGCTTTCAGTGAACTCCAGATGGTCCGGAATCGTTTTGGTTCCATCCTGCTTATCCTTCTGATCAGCTTTTCCCGGCTGCCCGCTGAATCAAACCAGCTGTCCAGGGTGGCATTTGAAGCAAAGCAGAATGGCCTGATCGTGGCGTTTGAATTTGAAAAACCCATGTCCCCGGACTCTATCAGTGCGTGGCAGGCCGGTTCCGGCTGGTTCTATTTTACCCTGTACAATGTGGATGCTGATTCCGCCGACCTGTCCAAGACCCAGACCCCGAGGGAGATCCTTACTTTCCAACCCATTGTCACCCTGGAATCCACCCAGCTGGGGATCCGGCTGCGGCAACCGATCGATCAATATGACATAGTGCAAGTGGAACATCCCAACCGGCTCGTGGCTAACCTCCATTATCCAGCAGAGCAGTTTGCGAGCCTGCCAGCAGTAAGTGAATACCAGCAGGAACAGCGGCAATTCAGCTCCAGGTTTAAACGGACCAGGTCCTGGCTCTACATAACCGGGGCCGGGCTGACCATGACCGGGCTGTTAAAAGGTGAGTCAGTATCCGCTGAGAAAAACTGGGAACTGGTTACCGGGATTGTAACATTGGCGGCGACCTATATTCTTGATAAACTCTGGCCCAAGCCATGAATACATACTTGATCTACTACGCTATATTCTGGGCGCTGGGCATTATTCTCATGGGCCTGTTCATCCGCATGCGGACAAAGCGGCAGATGCCTCCTGATGACCCGGAATAGGCTATGGTTTCTAGCCCCATGGCTGCTATATACAGTTGCGTCTGGTAGAGAACTTTCGATCCAGGAATCCTGTCTCCAGCTTCTCGCCACCAGCGAAACTCCCAGCCACGCAACGCCCCATATTAATAACCTGATCAGGAACGGAACAGCATCTGTTCCACCTGAAATTATCCTAAAGCTGCCTGAACTGGGGCTGCAAAGAATTGGTGACAAGATCTTGGGCTTTCGGAATACTGATTTGGACGCGACATTTGAAACAGAGCATTTTCTACTGCACTATACATCAGACCAATCTGATAATGATGCCGTGTCGCCGGACGACTATGATGGCAATACTATACCAGACTACGTGGACCAGATGGCCAGTGTATTCGAGATAGTTTGGGATTTTTATATGGATTCGCTAGGGTTTGATCATCCACCGGAAGACGGCAGCCTGGGTGGAAACGGAAAATATGATATCTACCTTGAGAACCTGCCGGTGCAGTATTTCGCCATTACCTATACATCTAACGCTGAGACCAGCTCTAACACCAGCTGCGCCAGCTATATCAAGATGCGCAATAATTACG
>DTUG01000127.1 GCA_012964275.1 Fidelibacterota bacterium
AACTCTTCGTTCTTTCATCGATAATTATTCCATCCCAATTTAATCCAAATGCAAAGTTGTATTTGTTCCCTTCAGAATCAACATAGCACTCCATATCTTGGGGGACATCTTCATTTTGAAGTTCAACTGTGGTCATATTTGAAGGCATTTGAAATGGTAAAAGTCCGGAGGGTTCGTTATTTCCTGAGACAATATCAAGCAACGTCTGGTTTTGAACGCCAAAGTGCACCACTATCCCGTTTACGTTACTTTCAAACTCTGTGAATATCATTGGATTACTCGTGTTTATAAGTACGATAACCGGCTTATCACCCATGAGTGCAGAGGTTTCATTAACCATTTTCATATCAGAAATGTTTTCTGTTTTTCGAGATTTACCCTGATAAGATCGATTGGTAAAATTTTCAAGTGGATCGCCGCCAGCAAGGCTGGTTTCTCTCGCATCCAAAGCTGTATAATCATTGTATTGTAAACTTATTGGCACATAACCAGTACCGTTGGATTTTAAATCTGCTTGATCATACCCAAATCCTGATTTTGGGTTTTCTATGAAAACAAGTGCAAAATCAGCATTATCTGGGGTTTCTGAGACATTGAAGTATTTTCTCAGAGTCTCCATATTCACAGGATATTCCGATTTTGCAGCAATAGGTGCTCCAAATAAGTTTCTCCTAGCAGGAGTAAATCGTTTAGGTACATAAACAGTTGTTTTTTCTGGAAGGGGCAGAACATTCTGCTGGTTCTTTAGCAAAACAACGGATTTCAGCTGAGCCTCGTACCCGGCAGCCATGAATTCAGGGTTTCCAACGGTGGAAGATGTTTTTTCAGGATCAAGGTAAGGGTTTTCAAATAATCCCGGTCTGATAATGTTTTTTAGTAACCTTACAGCTGACTCCTCAAAACGAGACCGCATAGCATCTTCTCCCATTTCTTCTACTCCCATCTTATACGCAGCTATCACGGGTTGGGAATCATTGTTTCCTCCAAACTGATCTACACCAGCTGTTAAGACTTTATAATGTCGCTCAGCCACAGACAAATGCTCTACACCCCATGATTTGCCCTCAAAGAAAACATCGAGAGGTCCTGGATCTCTAGTCACTCTCCAGTCGGTGCAAAGCACACCATCATAGCCGTATTTGGTCCTTAATAAATCCTTGATAATGTATGAGTTGAAGGCATTGCCAACATTCTCGTTGTTTTTGGTATCTTGATTATATGAGATTGTGTAATACGGCATAACGGCAGAAGCCATTTTTGTTTTCCCTTTCAGCTTAAATGCACCTTCAATGAATGGGATCAATTGTGTTTCAAACTGATTACCGGGATATACAGCGTACTTTCCCATGCCGAAATGGGCATCCCTTCCGGCCTCACCCGTTCCACCTCCTGGCCAATGTTTGACCATAGCATTTACACTTTCTAATCCCCAACCATCAGAAATCTCTGTATCTCCCATTGAACTTTGGAAACCGTCGATATAGGCGCGTGCCATATCGGCAGCTAACTTTGGGTTTTCACCAAAAGTTCCATTAAAACGCAACCATCGTGGATCGGTAGAAAGATCAATCTGGGGTGATAGCGCAGTAGTAATTCCTAAGGCACGATACTCTTTGGAAGCGATATTACCAAAATTTTCTACCATGGCAATGTCAAATGTTGCAGCAAGTCCCAAGGTTGTTGGCCACATGGAAATTTCACCACCTGCACCTGCATTGAATTCCGCATCGGCTCGTGACCTGTGTCTTGGGTCAGAACTTATGTTCATTGGTATTCCTAATCCAATTCCCTCTACTAAAGCCTGGGCTTTATTGTTCCATTCCGCAGCAATTTCAGGGCTTTGAACACTCGTTATGAGCACATGTCTAAGGTTGTCATTTGATAAAAATTTCTTTTGCTGATCTGTTAGGTCAGAGGGATTTGCACCACTTTCTTCTAATGATTTTTCATCATAAGTGCCCCAAAAAAACCCTCCTGATCTTGCAGGAATAGCTTGGTGCTCACTGTATAACATCAATCCTGCAATTTGGTTAATGGTCATTTTTGAAGCAAGGTCAAGTGCCCGATCTTGGGCTGTTAAGCGCCAGTCTTCATAAGGGTCAAGTACTCCGTTTTTATTCAGATCTTTGAAAGCAAATCGATCCACTTCGAGTAGAGTAACCCCAGATTCTTTATGGTATTGAAGTGTTGCACCACCTTCGTTGTTTACTGTAGATAGATTTCCTGATGTTTTCTCTTTCCATTTGGGACTACAGGAAACGTTAATGAACAGACTTATGATGAGTAAATAGAATAATTTTTTCATTTTGACTCCTCCAAAGACCAATATTACGCCCCGCCAGTCCTAAATGTCTATAAACAAAAAACCCCGCTGGGGGTCGTGTATCACAATTTTACCTACTCACAATTACTCCATTATCGTATCCTATATTTATAGATTCCACTTCAGGATTCTCCAACATGTACTTGGATACTTCCGAAAGTATATCTCTACGAATTAATCTATTTATGGGTCTTGCACCATATTCAGGTTGATATCCG
>DTUG01000128.1 GCA_012964275.1 Fidelibacterota bacterium
GATCATTTAGGGCAAATTGTTGTCCTTGCTTTTTTCGCACCGGGATGACCCGTTTGCAGTCCGGAGTTGTCGGACTTTGAAACAGCCATTTGGCAAACATTTCCCCAAGACAGTGTATTGGTTTTTGGGATCACATCTGTGAACGAAAATCAGATCGCCCAATTTGTAACAGAAACAGGCATCACCTATCCCATTCTCCAAGATGAATCCACCGGTGGCGGACCCGGCGGTTTTGGCGGCGTGACTTATGATGAATATTACATCCCCAACCAAGGCTCACCTTATCCCCGGGATTTCATTGTGGATCAAAACGGGATCCTGGTGTATGCCAATAACGAAATTGACACAGAATACATGATCTATATTCTCGAGGTATTGTTGGCAGGAGAAGAACTGGTGGTAGATAATCCTGTAGCGGTTCCATTTCAATTTGAATTATTTCCCGCTTACCCAAATCCATTCAACCCAAGCACCACGATCCGGTTTAATTTTGGTGTAGGGGACGCAATAATGCGTCCCCTAACGTTAACCGTTTACGATATAACCGGCCGTGTGGTGGATGAATTGGTGAGTGGTGAATTGGGAACTGGGGAGCATGAACTTGTTTGGGGTGCGGCAGGGCAATCTAGTGGGATTTATTTCGCAAGGCTCCAATCCGGATCCAAGGTGCAATCCCAGAAACTGATCCTCATAAAATAAACGGGTCATTCAGATGAGTCTGTTGAATAGCAGGCGAAGAAGAATCTTCATTTATTGGATTCTGTTCAAAGAAAATTCTTCACTCATCGCTTAATAGCTAATCCATCTGGATAATATTTTATATTATATTAGCATAAGAGAATAAGGAGTTTTTACCATAAATAAGTTCATTCCCATTAATTCATTATTTGTACTTCTCACTCTACCGGGGCTTAGCGCTCAAGAGCTTGCTTCACTGGAACATGACACGTATTCCGGGCTCTATAACTCTACTGTCCAGGTGGACTCTGACACCTACGCTATTGCGCACCAAGGGCAAGGTCAGGATGGGTGGATCGAAACCTTTACCGTTTCAGCCGATGGGACTTCCATTACAGAAGTTGCTAGACTGGAGTATGATGAGAATAAATCAAAATGGAGTTCATTAGTTCAGGTGGATTCTGATACCTACGCTCTTGCGTATGGAAATAATAACGGTGCACAGATATGTGCGCTTACCATCTCAGCTGATGGGAGTACTATTACATTAGCTCAAACACTGTTGCATGATAGTGGCGCGTCTCAAGAAGTTAAAAACTCTATTGTTAAAGTAGACTCTGATACGTATGCACTTGCTTTTAGAGGAACTAATTCCGATGGGTTTATCACAACCTTTACCATCTCAGCCGATGGATCTACCATTACAGAAGTCGCTTCACTGGAGCATGATACTCAGGATGGGGATTGGAACTCTTTTGTTCAGGTGGATTCTGATACCTACGCCCTCGCTTATTCAGGATCTGGTAACGATGGGTATATCACAACCTTTACCATCTCAGCCGATGGATCTACCATTACAGAAGTCGCTTCACTGGAGCATGATACGGATACCGGAAAATATAACTCTCTCATTCAGGTGGATTCTGATACTTACGCCCTCGCTTATTCAGGATCTGGTGACGATGGGTATATCACAACCTTTACCATCTCTTCAGATGGGGCTACCATTACAGAAGTCGCTTCACTGGAGCATGATACGGATAACGGCACATGGAACTCTCTCGTTCAGGTGGATTCTGATACCTACGCCCTCACTTATGCAGGTACTGATAACGATGGGTATATCACAACCTTTACCATCTCCGCGGATGGATCTACCATTACAGAAGTGGCTTCATTTGAACATGATGCGGGTAATGGAGAAGGTAACTCTATTGTTCAGTTGGATGCTGATACCTACGTTCTCGGGTATGAGGGACCTGGTTCCGATGGGTATATCAAAACGTTCACCATACAATCGGATGGGTCGATGGGCTCAACAGTTATTTCCGGCAATGCCGGTTTCAGGATGATGAGCAGTCCTTTAGCGGGTCAGATCTACAGTGATCTGTTAGATGAACTTTGGACCCAGGGAATGACCGGTGCTGATGTAACCGATGGGACTGCCAATGTCTGGACCCTAAGTACATCTGGAAGTCAAAGCTCATCAAGCTGGACCGCCTTGAGTGATATATCTGGCAGTGGTGCCAGTTTAACAGCCGGCCATGGGTTCCTGGTATACGTATTTCCTGATACAGATAATGATGGAGATGATGATCTGCCGGTTACCTTGAGCATATCGGGTACCTATAACAGTTCCAGTGCTACTTACGGCAGTGTTCCAGATGGCAATTATGCGCTTGCAGGGAATCCTTTTCCATATACGATTGACTGGGACAACGTCACTAAAACGAATGTAACTACTGCATACGTCTGGGATGATGCCAGCAGTGCTTATAAATCCTGGAATGGTGGTTCGGGAAGTTTAACGGATGGATTGATCGCTCCTCTTCAGGGGTTTTTATTCCTGGCAAGTGGCGGCA
>DTUG01000129.1 GCA_012964275.1 Fidelibacterota bacterium
TGTTATTAACATTGGCATATGCAAGCTGGGTTTTCACACCACAATATATTAGAGACAATAATGAATATACCTGGTTCCCAATCGTGGAAGTTGCCAAACTTTTTGCAGGTATATTTGTAACGATTATACCAGCAATAGCCATTTTAAAAGCTGGAACCGATGGTGCACTCGCTAGTATCATTAATTCTGTCTCCAATGAAACTGGACCGGTCAATTATATGTATTTTTGGGCAGCAGGGATTCTCTCCAGTTTCCTTGATAATGCACCCACTTATCTTGTATTTTTCAATACAGCAGGCGGAGATCCAGTTATTTTGATGGGAGAATTATATGATACGTTATTGGCTATTTCTGCTGGTGCAGTATTTATGGGCGCAAACACCTATATAGGTAATGCCCCAAATTTCATGGTGAAGTCAATCTCGGAATCAGCAGGATTTGAGATGCCCAGTTTCTTTGGTTATCTTGTTAAATGGTCACTGCCGATTCTTTTTCCACTTTTTATATTGGTTAGCCTTATCTTTTTCTAATGCGAATAACTAAAGTAACAACAAAAACAGGTGATAATGGCCAGACTGGCTTAGGAAATAATATCAGAATAAGTAAAGATCATCCACGGATTATTGCCATGGGTACGATAGATCATTTAAACTCGTTTCTTGGCTGGTCAATATCAGAATGTCCTGATAATAATTTGGAATCCGAACTGAAAGCTATTCAACAGGATCTATTTAACTTGGGAGGCGAACTGTCTATTCCAGAAATTGAAAACCCATTATTGAAAAACCATCGGCTAATCTTTTTAGAAGATCAAATAGAATTGTTTACGAATCAGCTACCACCTTTGGAAGAATTTGTGTTACCTGGAGGTATTGAATTCTCTTCCAGACTACATATCACTCGCAGTGCCTGCCGTAATGCAGAAAGGGCACTTATTGCTCTTTATAAAAACGAAGTGGAAACATCTTTGCATATACAATATTTAAATCGATTATCAGATTATTTATTTTCACTTGCTCGCTGGGTCAACCTTTCTGGAGGCGGTCAAGATGAACAGTGGATACATGAAAAATGAATTTTAATTCCACACCCATAGATTGGCATCAGGTGCATAATGTACTTGATGCTGCGCAACGTATCATGCTAACAACACATGAGAATCCTGATGGCGATGGTTTAGGTTCTGAAGTTGCTCTATTCCATCATTTGCGTGAAATAGGTAAAGATGCTCGGATTATTAACTATTCTTCATTACCAGATGAATATAGTTTTCTTGGTGGAGACGATATTTTTGAAACCTTTAATAAAAATAAACAATTAGATTGGTTAAAGAAAGTTGATTTAGTGATAATTTTTGATGTTGGTGACTTTAATCGTGTTAGAAATATCAAGGATGTAATAGAGCAATATAAATTAAAGACTATGAATCTGGATCACCATCCACATCCTGAAGATCACCCTTTCACCCATAATGTGGTCAACATTGATGCAGCAGCCACAGGCTGCATGGTTTTTGATTACCTGCAGATAGCCAGGAGTGAACCACTTACGAAAGCAATCTGTGATGGGATTTATACTGCTGTTATGACCGATACAGGTTGCTTTCGTTATAGCAACACCGATTCAAAGAGCCATACAATTGCAATGGAATGCCTGGATAAAGGGGTAAATACGCACGAAATTTATCAGTTGGTCTATGAGAATAGTTCTAAAGCGCGTGTGAGTTTGCTAGGGAATATTTTAACTACACTGAACTACGAACTGGAAGGACAGTTGGCATGGTTTATTATAACTCAAGACATGATGCACCAAGCGTCAGCCAGCAGTAGTGACGTAGACGGTTTTTCCGATTTTGTCCGCACGATCAAAGGGGTGGAAGTAGCACTTATGATTTATGAACAGAGCTATGAATCCTGTAGAATCAATTTCAGATCGAAAGGTAAATTCAGGGTTAGTGATATTGCGAAGGCTTTGGGAGGCGGGGGACACGCATTTGCCGCGGGGTCTGTAATCGAAGGTTCACTGGCTGATTTGAAAGAAAAAGTTGTAAAGTTGACCAAACAAATGATTATGAAACAAGCTGGTGCACAGGAATGAAGATCCTGTTGGCTAAAGATGCTGGTTACTGTTTTGGTGTGCGAGATGCAGTAAATATGGCATACGATACGGCAAATGAGTATGATGAAGTATACATGCTCGGTGATATCGTCCATAATGAAACAGTGGTAAGAGACCTTGCGAAAGCCGGAACAAAGGTAGTCACCAGCCTCAATAATGTGCCAAAGGATAAACCTGTTCTATTTCGAGCCCATGGTACGGACCCAAATGTATGGAATGATGCAAAAGAGAAGAATCTGAATATAATTGATGCCACATGTCCTCTCGTAATTGAGATCCATGAAGAGATTAAAAAACTGGAAGCAGAAGGACGGAAGACCATTATCATTGGAGATCATGGTCATGATGAAGTGGTTGCTATTGCTGCGCAAGTCTCAGATCCAATCATTATTTCCAATCAAGGAGAGGCGCGCACCTTGCGAAAAATGAAAAAAGCTGGTGTTGTTAGCCAATCGACACAGATGATCGAAAATGTTCAGGAAATTATCAATATTCTAATGGAAAAGGTATTTGATCTGCGATTTATTAATACAATCTGCTTTCCAACCAGGAGAAATCACGAACAAATCAAGGAACTGGCAACGATGTGTGACATGATGATTGTAATTGGGTCCTTTACTAGCGCTAATTCAAAACGCCTTACTCAGTTGGCACTTGAACGTAACTCCAGATCCTATCAGGTGACCAGTGTAAATGATTTAGACCAGAGTTGGTTTAAAGATTCAGATGTTGTAGGTATCTCCGCAGGCGCATCTACTCCCGATAAAAACATTAAAGAGATCGTGGAAAAGATTAAAAATATTGGACGGGTAACAAAAAAGGAAGAAGTATATGAGTAAAGGTTCCTTTGAAGTAAAAGTAGGCTTAGCAGAAATGCTGAAAGGTGGGGTTATTATGGATGTGACCAACCTTGAACATGCTCAAATTGCAGAATCCACAGGAGCATGCGCTGTAATGGCTCTGGAACGGATACCTGCGGATATTCGTTCCGATGGCGGAATTGCGCGGATGAGCGACCCTCAAATGATTAAGGAAATACAGAAATCAGTTTCCATTCCGGTAATGGCAAAATGCCGGATCGGTCATTTTGCTGAAGCGCAGGTATTGGAAACATTAGAGATCGATTTTATTGATGAAAGTGAAGTATTGACGCCGGCCGATGAACATAACCATATTTGGAAACATGATTTTAAGGTACCGTTTGTTTGCGGTTGCCGGGACCTTGGCGAAGCCCTGCGCCGAATAGCAGAGGGTGCCGCTATGATTAGAACTAAAGGGGAAGCCGGCAGCGGGAATATTGTTGAAGCGGTTCGGCATATGCGAACTGTCATGGGACAGATCAAACGATTAACAATTTTAGGTCAGGATGAATTGGTCACCGAAGCGAAAGTAATAGGTGCCCCTTTGTCATTGGTACAGCAGGTTGCGAAACTGGGCAAACTTCCGGTCCCCAATTTTGCTGCCGGAGGTATTGCTACACCTGCTGATGCTTCACTGATGATGCAGCTGGGTGCTGAATCTGTATTTGTTGGTTCAGGTATTTTTAAGAGTGATGACCCGGAAGCCAGGGCCAAATCCATTGTGGAAGCCACAACACATTATAAAGATGCAGATCGGGTTGCAGCAGCAAGTACAGGACTAAAAAAAGCCATGAAAGGTTTGGAGATGTCCGAAATACCTGAAGAAGAACGTTTGCAGGAACGGGGCTGGTGAATCGTATTGGCATTTTGGAACTCCAGGGCGATTTTGCTCTGCATCACCGCATTTTTGAAGAGATGGGTATTGGCTCTGTCAGTGTGAAACTGCCAAGGCACCTTGATGGCATTGAAGGTTTGGTAATACCCGGAGGAGAATCAACGACAATGTCGTTACTTATGGATTCATTTAATCTTCGTGAACCAATTTTATCTTTTGCCACTAATTATCCAGTTATGGGAACCTGTGCCGGGCTGATTCTAATGGCAACAAAAGTGCATGACTCGCGGGTAGTACCATTAGGATTGTTGGATATTTCAGTAGATAGGAATGCATATGGACGCCAGATTATGTCATCAACAGAACCAGCACAGTTTCATTTTGGCGAAGAATCTTTCACATTGCCTGCTACGTTGATTCGGGCGCCTAAAATTATTGAAGTCGGAAAAAATGTACGGGTACTGGGCAAATGTGGAGAAGAACCTTTAATTGTTTTAAGTGGACATTTTCTTGGTCTTTCTTTCCATCCTGAGATCGATGGTATTTCAATTTTCCATGAAATTTTGTTTGATTCCCAAAGTAAATATTTTTGGACCATTCTAAATCAGGTTCATGCAGCTTAAATATTTACCTGATATTAAATCACCTGTCGATGTGAAAAAGCTTTCCCGATTGGAATTGCATGAGTTATGTAAGGAACTGCGGGAACATACAATTGATGTTATTACAGAAATTGGAGGTCACCTCGCACCAACTTTGGGAGTAGTGGAACTCACAGTAGCATTGCACTATATATTTAACACACCTGAAGATAAGCTATTGTGGGATGTTGGGCATCAGGCTTATGCACATAAATTACTTACTGGTCGTTTTGATGAATTCCCAACTATCAGGAAGTTCGGCGGTCTGAGCGGATTTTTAAAACGCACAGAAAGTGAATATGACGTGTTTGGCGCCGGTCATGCATCCACATCAATTTCGGCAGCGTTGGGTGTAGCAGAGGCACGCTACCAGAAAAAACAGAACCACCGTGTTGTTGCGGTAATTGGTGACGGTGCCATGACAGGCGGTCTAGCATATGAGGGAATAAACAATGCGGGACATATCGGACACCAATTAACAGTCATACTTAATGATAATGAAATGTCAATCAGTCCGAATGTAGGCGCCATTAGTAAATATTTAACGCGACTCATTTCAAATCCATACTACAATCGTATTCGCAATGAGGTCTGGGACCTAACAGGTAAACTGCCATTGGCGAGAAGCAAAACCCGGACTTTCCTTAAACGAATTGATGAAAGCATTAAAAATATTATTGTTCCAGGAATGCTCTTCCAAGAAATGGGCTTTCGTTATTTTGGGCCGATTGATGGGCATGATTTGGATGAGGTCATCAAAACTCTGGATAATATAAAAGATATTCCCAGCCCGGTCCTGCTGCACATATTGACCAGAAAGGGAAAAGGAATGCAGGTGGCCGAAAAAGATCCAGTGAAATATCATGGTGTCAAAGCTAATGGGCAGAAATTAGATAAGATTGAACCACCTTCCGACCCCAAGCCATCCGCACCTCCTTTTCAGAGTGTATTTGGATCTTTGGCATGCGAGTTAGCCCGGAATCGGGATGATGTGGTGTGTATTACAGCAGCTATGAGGGAAGGAACAGGATTAGTGCCATTTGCAAAGCAATTTCCTAACCGGTATTACGATGTTGGTATTGCTGAGGGGCATGGAGTCACATTTTCAGGAGGGTTGGCAACAGAGGGCATACGCCCGATCGTAGCAATTTATTCAACATTTTTACAGCGCGCATACGACCATCTAATTCATGACGTGGCCGTACAGCATTTGCCGGTGATTTTTTGTATGGACAGGGCAGGTATCGCTGGAGAAGATGGTCCTACACATCATGGCGCATTGGATATTGCTTATCTGCGCTGTGTTCAGGATATGATTGTTTCTGCCCCAAAGAATGGCAATGAATTTCGCCACCTCTTATATACAGCATTAAATGTAACCGATAAACCTTTTGGGATTCGCTATCCGAAAGCATCATCCGTGGAGTTTGACGAAAGTGGTCAAGCGGAATTACTCCCCATCGGATCCTGGAATATCGAGCGTCAGGGCAAAGATGCAGTCATCTTGGTGGTTGGTCCCATGGTGTATCCCGCGCAGGATGCAGCTAATGAACTTATCAAATCTGGAATTTCCTGTGAAGTAGTTAATTGCCGATTTATTAAACCTATGGATGAGCAATATTTAAAATCTATCCCGGACAAGTTTGATTACGTAATTACACTCGAAGAGGGCGTCGTCACTGGTGGTTTTGGTGATGGTGTTGCAGCTTGGTTATTGGAAAACAGATATAAAGGAATTTTAAAGCGGTTAGGGCTTCCTGATACATTTGTTGAACACGGATCTCGTGATCAAATTCTGGAATTGCACGGTCTGGATAAAGCGGGATTGAAACAAACAATAAAAAAACTTATCCCGATTCCGGAAACTATTACAGTTTAAGACTTGAATTCAGTTGTTCTCGCGTTAGCCGGGTTTATTTTTTTCTTCCTCGGTTATCGGTTTTACTCCACGTTTATTGCTAATCGTATTTTTGGTTTGCATGAATTTAGTGGTCCGACTCCAGCGGAAGAATTAGAGGATGGGATTGATTTTTTTCCACGAATAAATATGTTCTTTTCGGGCATCATTTCACATCCATTTCTGGTGCTGCCCCAATTATCGGGCCTTGCATTGCTGTCTATTGGGGATGGCTGCCTGCACTGCTCTGGATCATATTAGGTACAATATTTATGGGTGCCGTCCATGATTTTGGTGCGTTAGTGACAAGCGTACGGGAAAAAGGGCGGTCTATTGCCGATATAACGGGAAATGTAATTAATTCCCGTACTCGGGTAATGTTTCTGATTTTTGTACTATTACTGACCTGGCTTATACTGGCTGTTTTTGCAATGGCGATTGCTGGATTATTTGTAGCAGTTCCGACAACAATTTTACCGATCAACATTGAAATCATCATTGCCATTTTTATTGGATGGCATTTATATAAACGTAAGGTTGGTGCTTTATTACCTTCCCTGATTGCCTTGGGCATACTGTATATATTCGTTTACTTAGGTACTAAATTTCCCCTGTCATTCGAATCTTTTGGATTAGATACCACCCAACAGAATAACCTTTGGATCATTTTATTATTTATTTATTCGGCAATTGCCAGTTTATTGCCGGTCTGGTTTTTATTACAGCCCAGAGATTACATAAATAGTCACCAGCTTTTTGTTGGACTGGCATTATTATTCTTAGGTTTATTTGTAGCTCATCCTGTGGTGGATGCTCCGGCCTTTCGACCCAGCGGAGAAGGTGCTCCTTCGATATTTCCTCTTTTATTTGTTACCATAGCCTGTGGTGCCATAAGCGGTTTCCATGGTCTTGTTTCTTCAGGGACGACATCCAAACAAATTAAACGCATGTCTCGCCCGACTTATTGGATATGGCGGTATGCTTGGAGAAGGGACATTGGCCTTGGCATCTACGTTGGCCGCTGTTGCCGGGATTGCATTGGTTACAAACTGTAAATTACCTTCTGTTGGTTTTGTGGATGATTTATCATGGGCCGTCTATTATGATTCATGGGCAAATGCTGCTGCCAATAAGGCAGCTGCATTTGTACTTGGCGGTGGTGACTGATACATGCCTTGGGTATCCCCGCTGAATTTGCCAATACATTAATGGCGGTTCTTGTAATTTCCTTTGCAGCAACAACCCTTGATACGGCAACGAGGATACAACGGTTTATACTTATGGAGTTAGGAGATGCAGTGAATATTTCCATTCTGAAAGATCGATATATAGCAACGATTATAGCCGTAATTCCTGCTATCGTTTTAGCTATGTGGAATATAGTTGATCCTTCTACCGGAGCATCTACCCAGGCGGGATGGGTTTTGTGGCCTGTTTTTGGTGCATCCAACCAGATGTTAGCTGCACTTACATTAATGGTTTTATCCCTTTATTTTTGGAAACAAAAAAAACAAGTTTTACCTCTGGCAATCCCTTTTGGATTCATATCTTTTGCCACGCTTTCATCCTTAATAATAAAAGCAGTTTCATTTATGGAGAATAATCGACTTTTATTCAGCATAGATGTTATATTAATTATGTTGATTTTATGGATGTTAGTTGAGGGATTGATCATATTGATTCATGATAGAAATAACTTAGTTGAGCTTTAGTGAATTAAATGAATAAACAGTTAGAATTATTCAATGAGGGTCGGACCAAGTGGTTGGAGTCCGCCAACGCTGCCGCAAAAAGGGATGCTGATTTTGATACACTAAGCGGTGATTCTATAGATCTTTGCTATTTTCCTATTTCCCCTGAAAATGGTTATATGGAAAAACTGGGATTCCCAGGTCAGTATCCGTATACACGCGGTATCCATCCAAACCTTTATCGTGGAAAACTATGGACCATGCGTCAGTTTGCCGGATATGGAAGACCCGAAGAAACAAACCGCCGATTCAAATTATTACTTGAGAAAGGTCAAACAGGCTTATCGGTAGCCTATGATATGCCTACTCTCATGGGCTATGATCCTGGACATTCTTTTTCTAGCGGCGAAGTTGGCAAATGCGGTGTAAACGTATCATCCCTTGCGGATATGGAAACGCTTTTTGATGGTATCAATTTAGGTGAGATTTCTGTATCCCAAACAATTAATGGGCCAGCCATTATCTTATTAGCATTTTATATCGCAGTGGCAGAAAAACAAGGGGTTCCACTAGACCAGTTGCGAGGTACGCTCCAAAATGATATTTTGAAGGAATTCATTGCTCAGAAGGAATGGATCTTTCCTCCGAAACCATCAATGCGCGTCATTACTGACATGCTTACCTATTGCACCGAAAATATGCCCAGGTATAATACCATCTCTATAAGTGGGTACCATATTCGAGAAGCAGGGTCTACTGCTGCTCAGGAATTGGCTTTTACTTTGGCGAATGGATTTACGTATGTAGAATACGGTATCAAAGCAGGGTTGGATGTTGATGCATTTGCTCCAAGACTTTCCTTTTTCTTCAATTCCCACTTGGATTTTTTTGAGGAAATTGCTAAGTATCGTGCTGCACGGAGAATTTGGGCCAAACGAATGAAAAATAAATATGGAGCCAAAAACGAACGCTCAAGGACACTACGGTTTCATGCCCAAACAGCCGGATGCAGCCTGACAGCTCAACAGCCAGAGATTAATATTGCCCGTACAGGGTTTCAGGCCATGGCGGCTGTTTTGGGTGGTACCCAGAGTCTGCATACTAATTCCATGGATGAAACGTTAGCTTTACCCAGTGAAAAAGCTGCTGAGATTGCCTTGCGCACTCAACAGCTGATAGCCTATGAAACCGGTGTGGCTAATGTTGTTGATCCACTGGGAGGATCGTGGTTTATTGAGTCCTTGACGGACAGCATTGAAGAAGAAGCTGAACAATATTTTAAAGAAATTGAGGCGTTGGGTGGTGTCATTCCAGCCATAGAACAAGGGTATCTCCAGCGTGAAATAGCTCGCTCTGCTGCTGATTATCAAACTAAAGTGGACAATAATCAACGTGTTGTTGTTGGTGTAAATGACTTCGTGAGTGATGATGAAAAAATAGACATTCCTATTCTGGAAATTGACCCCCAAGCTGAAAATGCCCAATGTAATAAACTGGATACCTTACGTAATAATCGCAACGATTCTACAGTCAAGACGACTTTAAGTAAAATTCAAGAAGCCTGCCAGAACAACGAAAATTTGGTACCGCCAATTATTCGTGCAGCTAAGACTCACGCAACCTTGGGTGAAATTGTGGATGCCATGAAGGCTGAGTTCGGCGAATGGCAGGAAACGGCTGTCTTTTAGGCTTTAATTAGTAAAGTTATGGCTCGCCATAAAATATTAATTGCTATTATTGGAATTTCAATCATCACTGCATTTTGGATTACATATGTAACCCTTAATCCTGATCAGAATGGAACAGGAATGATGAAATTTCTATCGGTATACGAACTTAGAGCTACCCAGGAATCATCTCGTGTTCGCTTGGGTGGTAAAGTTGCAACCGGTTCAATTATTATCTCTGCAACTGATAAATTAGATGCTTCCTTTGACCTTGCACAAGGTGAAGCATCGATCCCAGTAAAATTCTATGGCACTCGTCCAGACCTTTTTAAGGATGATGCTGAAATTATTGTGGAAGGAAATTATCACAGTGGAATGTTTAATGCAGACCAATTGCAAGTTAAGTGCGCATCTCGGTATGAAGGTACCCTTAGAGATGAATCCAGTTACAATCTAGACGAATTATGATTCCAGTATTTGGTGGATTGTCTTTAAGCCTGGCGCTTGGTCTATCCTTCATTGCCTTTATAATATTATTTCTGTTTATACGAACTGGAGATTACCGGTTTTACCTCGCTGGGTGGCGCTCTGCAGTCATGGTGTCGTTTTTCTGCATTATTGCTACCCTGGTACTATTGAATGAACTCATACAAAGTAATTTCGATGTTGATTATGTTGCTCACTATACCAGCCTTGAGACCCCATTACTTTATAAGGTAACTGCACTCTGGGCAGGTCAGGCAGGGTCTTTATTATTCTGGTTATTTATATTATCGATTTATTGTTTGATTGTGCTTTTTCAAAATAGGAACAAGTATACACAACTTATGCCGTGGGTAATCCTGGTATTGGTGTCCATACAATTCTTTTTTCTTATTATTACAAATTTTGTGGCGAATCCTTTTAGTCCTACTGATGTGAATTTTATTGTTGTAAATGGCAATGGTTTGAATCCTCTTTTACAAAATCTAACAATGTCTATACACCCGCCAACGTTATATCTTGGGTATGTGGGGTTTTCAGTTCCATTTGCCTTTGCCATTGCAGCATTGATTACAGGAGATACAAGCCCTCTGTGGATCCGTTCTATTCGTCGATGGACACTTATAGTGTGGATGTTTCAAAGCGCCGGAGTTATCCTGGGAGGCTGGTGGGCGTATCAGGAACTGGGTTGGGGCGGTTATTGGGCCTGGGATCCAGTTGAAAATGCTTCTTTTATGCCTTGGCTAACAGGAACGGCATTTCTCCATTCCATTATTATCCAGGAAAAGAAAGATATGCTGCGGATGTGGAATATCGTTTTGATCGTATTAACATTTTCACTTTGTATTTTTGGTACTTTTTTAACTCGAAGCGGCGTCATGTCATCGGTTCATTCATTTACAGCGTCTAATCTTGGTCCTCTTTTTCTAGGGTATGTTTTTTTTAACTTGTTCATTTCATTTGGACTAATCATTTACCGAAAATCAGATTTCAAATCTAAAAGGAGAATTAAATCTTTTACATCACGGGAAAGTGGTTTTTTATTTAATAATGTTATCTTTGTTATTATCTGCTTCGCTGTGTTCTGGGGTACAATTTTCCCTGTCATCTCGGAAGCAGTAACGGGTACGAAAATAACAGTAGGCGCACCTTTTTTCAATCAAGTCACTATACCTATTGGATTATTCCTATTGTTCATGACTGGAGTTGGCCCCATTCTTGTTTGGCGAAGAACATCCAAACAGGCTTTTATCCGGAATTTTTCTCTGCCTATTGCATTCGGTCTAGTATCACTTCTTGGTGGGATCATTATTGGTATGTCAGGCTATGTGATTATCTCTTTTGCCTTGATTGGATTTGTTACGGCTGTTATTCTCGAAGAATTTATTCGCGGTATAAGGTCTAGAAGAAAAGTTCAGAATGAGACTGTTATAACAGCTTTAATTTCGATGGTAAGAAAGAATCGCAGTAGATATGGTGGGTATATTGTACATTTGGGAATTGTTTTCATGTTTGTAGGGTTTACCGGCCGCGCATTTAATCAGGAATTAGAGTTCTCTATTAAAAAGGGGCAATCCCAGAAATTTGGTTCATATCAGTTTGAATTTATTTCCCTGCAGGAATTGGAAAGACCAAATCATTTTGCCTGGGTTGCCGGATTGAATGTTTGGAATGATCAGAATGAAATCATTACTCGTCTTTCCCCTGAGAAACGTATTTATTTCCATCGAGATCCAAACCCTGACCGGCGCCAGCCACACAGCGAATTATCAATATTTTCCACCGTATTTAAGGATATCTATTCTATTTTTTCCGGGAT
>DTUG01000130.1 GCA_012964275.1 Fidelibacterota bacterium
ATCCGCAGGCGAATCAGCATCCACACCAACGGCAGGGGTTCCAGGCATTTCCTGATATCCAATATAAAAACTGCCTTCTTCTACGGTCATATTAAAGTCATATATACTTTGCTCATTCCAGCCGGCATTGAGGTTCATGGCGATATTTTCCAACAGCGGAGTACCGGGCATACCATCTTCACCATCATCATCCCAGATGCTTAAAAAAGCAACGCCCGTTTGAGCTCCAACAGAAAATATCCTGGCGCTGTAAATATCCACCGGATAATTATTGGGAGTAAATTTCACAGCCAGGAAATTATTAGCGCCAACATTCGTGCTGGTCTCATTGGTACCATCATCATAAGCGATCTCATAGATTGTATTGGGTTCAGGTGTAGCGCAGACAGGTTCCGTCATGTCACTCTCTTCATCGCTATAAACGGTTGTAATGCCGTAACAGTATTCCAATCCATTTTGCACAAAATTATCTATATACTCATTTTCACTAAGATTCTGTCCATTAAACATGGCATTAAAAGGACCACCGTCGGCACTCCTATACACATTAAATTCCGGTGTCAGTCCCCCCACAGTAGTCACATTTGCGCGGATCCCAAATTCTCCATCCGTTAATCCATATCCTATGGCAATATCATACCATGGTTCCCAGCCACCCAGATTTGCCCAGGAATTTGTACTGGGTGAATTGTCAGCATCGATGGAAATACCAATGGTTGTGGTCACTTCTATTGCAAGCACAAAATCACCCAGGAATGACCAGCCTAAATCCAATTCTGTCCACTGACCGGCTACTGTTGTAAAGTCGGTTTGATAGGTTGGAGTTAGAAGTGGCATGCCGCCAACAACATCATAACCATACAGAGTGGTCGGACCCGACATAGGGTCATCACCAAAAACATAGACGCTATTTGCTACTACCGCTTCGACACCATAGGGCATATCAAAAAATTCACCCATGATCGATGTACCGCTTTCCATCCAAATCGCATCTTCAAATGTACCGTCATCAAAAATGATATCATCATTATCATATGTTCCGCCCGGGGGCATATCCCAGATCACATGAACCGTCGCATCTCCAGCGGTCGCCATAACATTCTGTACCATGGGTGCTTCATTGATCTCCACTTTCCAGATGTGCACATCATCGATGTAAAGACCCGATCCATTCCCGCCATCATCATTGTCATCCATGCGGCCGGTGAACCGCACCCGGACATCACTGCCGGCATAATTGGAGATATCCAGTTGGGTATTCCCGTTAAACGGGTCACCCGGCTGGTATACAGCCCAGCCACCGCCGCCTGGACGTGTGAAATCACCATAATCATAGAAAAACTGTTCCCAAGCAAATTCCAGTCCATTCTGTGGGGTCATGTTAACCAGATCATCAGCATTATCTGTAAAAACGATCTCGCCATCTGATCCTACAACTTCGATATTGTCAATCTGAAATCCGGTCAATGTGGGATCATCGGGCGTAGAATAGGCAGGATCAGATCCGAAAGCAAAACGAATTATAACTTCTTCACCAACATAACCACCAAGCTCAAATACAACATCGTGCCAATCTGCCTGCCCGCCCCAACCGGTGGCCACAGCTTCCAGTGATCCGCCACAATCGTATTCATCATCATTATAAATCCAGCCATACCCATAATCAAAATCATAGGGGTCACTTCCAATTAGGGACTCCCAGGTAGAACCTCCATCTGTCGAAATACGTACATTGGCAGCATCCCAGCCATCTGTGCAGGTGCCGCCTACAGTAGCTCCGGCAGGATCTTCAATACCCCATTTCATGACACAGCTCATATAATATCCAGGTCCATCTATGGTGATGGGAGGTGAATCCAGGAACTGCACCCAGGCATCAAGGTACCCTCCTACTGCACCATCACCGCACCACCAGCTGTTGCCTTCATAGGCATTCGATGTTGTTGTATGAAAATAGACCGGCACGTCACTCACATTCGCTATATCCACCCAGTAATAATCTTCAAGAAAATTGTCACCATCCCCATCGAAATCCGGCAGATCACACCACAACGCAAAATTCATCTTGTAGATCTCATCTGCTCCCCCTAATTCCGGGAGAGACAGGATCGGAGAAATAAGACTGGAAACAATATCATAAGTGTCGTCATCAATATTAAAACTATGGGTTGGACTGTAGCTGGATTCTTCCGTCAGGTTCCAGCCTTCACCAATAATCCAGTCGGAAACATCTCCTTCAAAATCTGCCAGCCAAACCGTGGATGTATCATCTCGGGATATTTGGCTCAGACTTGATCTACCATTATACTGGCTGCCTAATAAATGACGCGACGTGATTTGGGAAAAGTCCTGGTTTTGATGTTGCTGATGACGCTTATAATTCCGGTCCTTTGCCCACACCAGACTTAGACACATTAAACTATATAAAATGAAACGCATGATTATCCCCTTTTCAATTAATGTTAATTAGATAAAGTGGGACACGGATTTGACCATGTCCCACTTTTAGTGCAAAGTTTTTACTT
>DTUG01000131.1 GCA_012964275.1 Fidelibacterota bacterium
CCATCTTCGCGATTCCGGACTGGATGTAAAAACGGGGATAGCCTACACCGGTGTCTTGGGTGTGCTGAAGGGCGGCAAACCGGGTCCGGTCGTAGCCGTTCGTGCGGATATGGACGCCCTGCCGGTAACGGAAGACACCGACCTGCCTTTCAGGTCCACTGTCCGAACCGTTTACAATGATATTGATGTGGGAGTCATGCACGCCTGCGGCCATGATATTCATACTTCGGTCCAGCTGGGTGTGGTCTCGGTTCTCTCTTCCATCAAAAAGCAGCTTCCGGGAACGGTCATGTTCATATTTCAGCCGGCGGAAGAAGGCCCACCGCCTGGTGAAAAAGGCGGGGCAGATCTCATGCTTGAAGAAGGCCTTTTTGATGAGCTAAAACCTGAAGCTGTCTTTGGGCTCCACAGCCATTCAGGCCTGGAATCCGGTGAGCTTGGTTTTACAGTGGGTCCGGCCATGGCGGCAGTGGATCATTTTTACATAACCGTGAAGGGTAAACAGTCCCATGGTGCCTATCCCCATAAATCCGTGGATCCTATCGTTATGGCTTCGGAAGTGGTGACGGCTTTCCAGACCATTCGTTCCCGCACCCTCTCGCCCCTAGAGCCCAGTGTGGTTACCGTGGGAATCATCCGGGGCGGAGAACGGTTCAATATTATTCCCGCAGAAGTTTACATGGAAGGTACCGTCCGTACCTATAATACAGCTGTCCAGGACCAGGTTGAACAGCGCATGCGTGAGATACTGGGGGGCATCACATCTGCCTATGTCGGGTCATATGAATTAAAATACAATCGCGGCACACCGGCGACGATCAATGATCCTGAACTTGCTGAAAAAATGCTGCCTACTCTGAGACGCGTTATTGGTGATGACAAGGTCAAGATGATGGATCCGGTCATGGGTGGCGAAGACTTTGCTTACTTTGCCAATGAAGTTCCAGGGTTTTATTATCGCCTGGGAGTGGTTAAGCCAGGTACGGTCTCCGGCTGGGTTCACACACCCACTTTCCGCGCCGATGATTCTTGTCTTGAAACCGGGATAAGGGCTATGTCCAACCTCCTGGTCGATTTCCTGGAATCGGGTGGGATGTAGTTTAACGGACCCTGCTCAGCGCCGAATACAATGAGACTTCTTTTAAATAAATAGATCGGAGAATGTTATGAAGACCATCGTAGTGCAATGGGACTGCCGCTTTGGTGATCCGGAATTCAATTTCGGCCGGGCAATGGAGCTCATGGACCGGGAGCCCGCAGATATATATGTCCTGCCGGAACTCTGCCTGTCCGGATACAACTTTAAGGATAAGCAGGAAGTAGATTACCTATCGGAAGAGTCTCATGGCGCCTACGCGCACCGATTCATGGACCTTGCCCGCAGCAGGAATTGCTTCCTGGCCTATGGCTTTGCCGAAAAGGCTTCTGCAGGGATCTATAATTCTGCAAACCTTATTGGGCCTGATGGCCTTATCGGCACCTATCGGAAGATTCATCTTTTTAACCGGGAGACTCTCTTCTTTCTCCCTGGTGACCGTCCCTTTAGGGTATACGAGACCCCGGTGGGGAAACTGGGGCTCATGGTCTGCTTCGACTGGTTCTTCCCCGAGTCAGCCAGGACCCTGGCACTCCAGGGTGCCGAATTGATCCTTCATCCGTCCAACCTGGTCCTGTCCTGGTGTCCCGATGCCATGCGCTACCACGCTCTTTGGAATGGTGTTTATACCGCCACATCCAACCGCATCGGCAGGGAAGACCGGGGCGGACACGTGTTCGAGTATATTGGCCGTTCCATTATCTATTCGCCGCAGGGCGAACTGCTGGCTGAAGCACCCCTGGAGCAGGAAGGTATCTGTTCCGCTGAATTAGACCTGTCTTTGGCCAGGGAAAAGGACTTGAATGAATACAACGACCGGATCCAAAGCCGCCAGCCTGAATTCTACTCCGATATTAGTGTCACTTGATTTAAGCATTAGTATTCTCATGTTCATTTTCAATCCGATACCTTTTTGTTTGCGGAGTTTAAGGGCAATTAAATTCAAGGATGATTAAGGGGCAACTCATGAAACAGATAGTTTTGTTTATTATTTTATTCAACCTGGTCTTTTCCCAGGATCGCCGCGAAGTGGGCAAACTGATCATGGAAAATGTTCCGGAGATTCCCAAGGAAGTAGAAGAGCGGTCCCGCCAGTACCGGAATACCCGCTCAGCAACCTGCCGCTCCTGGCTGCATGACGGCAGCGGTATGATCATCGGTACCCGTTTCGGGGAAACGTCCCAGATTCACATTTTGGAGCAGCCCATGGGCGCCCGCAGCCAGATCACATTTTTTGAAGAGCCTGTCAGCGGCGGCAATTCCTGTCCGGATCCGAATAGGAATGGATTCCTGTTCTCAAAGGATATCGGTGGCAGTGAATTCTACCAGATCTATTATTTTGATCTGAACTCAGGGGAATCGGCCATGCTGACAGATGGGGAATCCCGGAACGGCCTCGGCCCCTGGTCGAATAGTGGCAGGAATTTTGCCTTTACATCCAATATGGGTAATGGCGTTGACATGAATGTCTATATGGGTGATATTAATGGCAATCACACGCCCCTGGTCCAGGAGCCAGGCTACTGGTTTCCCCGGAGCTGGTCCCCCGATGACAGCCGGCTGCTGGTAGGGAAATACGTATCCATCAATGAATCCTATGTGTACATCGTAGATGTGAAATCCGGTAAAATGACCCCGTTTAATCCCAGTGATGAAAGGATAAGCTACGGCGGAGCCGCGTTCAGCAAGGATGGCAAGGGGATCTACTATTCATCGGATGAAGGGACTGAATTTCGACACATGCGCTATTATAATTCTGCCCGGGACAAACACACCATCCTGACCGGTCATATCCCCTGGGATGTGCAGGGTTTCTCCCAGTCAGATAACGGAAGACACCTGGCCTTTACCACCAACGAGGATGCCATTTCCCATCTCCGTGTGGTCCGCACGGCCGGTTTCAAGGAAATGAAAATACCGGAATTGCCCATGGGCCGGGTCGGCGGGCTTGATTTTAGTCCAGATGGCAGCAGGCTGGCGGTAAACCTGAATGCCCCCCGGACACCTGGGGATGTGTACGTCCTGAACCTCCGTAACCGGAGCTTGACCCAGTGGACCCAGAGCGAAGTAGGAGGCCTGGACACAGAAAGTTTCTCCGAGCCGGAACTGATACACGTCAATTCATTCGATGGCCTGAGAGTGCCCGGGTTTATCTACAGGCCGAGCGGTCCCGGCCCCCATCCCGTGGTGGTTTACATTCATGGCGGTCCTGAGAGCCAGTTTCGGCCCAGCTTTTCATCCTGGGTCCAGTACTGGGTGAAAGAACTGGGCGCAGCGGTGCTGGCAACAAATGTCCGCGGCTCTTCCGGATTTGGAAAGACCTATGTTCAGCTGGACAATGGCTACAGGCGGGAAGATTCTGTGAAGGATATTGGTGTCTTCCTGGATTGGATCACGGACCAGCCGGACCTGGATCAGGACCGTGTTGCTGTTTTTGGCGGATCCTATGGCGGGTATATGGTTTTAGCTTCCATGACCCATTTTAATGATCGTCTGCGCTGTGCCGTAGATGTGGTTGGGATCTCAAATTTTGTTTCTTTTTTGAAGAATACCAAAGCCTACCGCCGGGACCTGCGCCGTGTGGAATATGGTGATGAACGGGATCCGGATATGCGCCGACACCTGGAACAAATTTCACCCAATAACAATGCGAAAAAGATCACCAAGCCCATCTTTATTATCCAGGGTTATAATGATCCACGCGTACCCGTAACTGAAGCAGAACAGATGCGGGACGTGATCCGCAGCAATGGGGGTGATGTCTGGTATATGGTGGCCATGGATGAAGGTCACGGCTTCCAAAAAAAATTCAACCGGGATTATTATGCTAATGCAGTAAGTCTCTTTCTGGAAAAATATTTATTAGATTAAATACCGATCGATTTTAATGACTCTTGCTATCCATTTCTGTTTTTTGACAGTTATCAGTACTGTAGACTGGTATCTTTATTGCAAAATATTTACTTAGGGTGATTATCGAAAAAACATTTATAACACTGCTTCGATGGGGTCTGCGCTTCCATAGTATTTTTCACGTACTTGAGTTTATTTCCGCCATTATCGAAAATGCTTACGTCACCGCCGGGATCGCTTTTTTTGCCGGAACCATCGAAGTATTAGCCAGTTTTCTGTTGCCCCATGAGCATGTCCATTTTAAAGGTCTGATTCCCACTGTTCATAAAGAATTTGATGATGATCATGATGAAAAACAGTCGTCATCGTAGAGTTTAAGGGCACTACGGACGGATTTGAAACTGGTCCATAGCCTGTGTTGGGATCCATGGGAGATATCGGTGAAATCAATAAACACCGGCCTGAAAAAAGTGAATAGGATATCCCGCTGGTAACTTATATTCCTATAATTCATAGCCGTTAGGAGACAGCCATATGATAATACGAATGCTCATACCCCTGATCATGATTATATCCATTACGTCCGGACAAAAACCGTTAAAAGAAAAACCGCAGGATGGAAAATTCCTTGAAATAAAAGTGGACGACCCTAACCTGCAGCGGGAGATTGATGCCTTAAGGGGAATGTTTCAGTCTGATCTGGCACAGCTAAAGCAGAAACACAAGGAAGAAAAAAAGTCACTCCGAAAATCCTACAAGGAAAAATTGAAAGCTTTGCGGAAAAAGGCTAAACAAAAAAGGAAGAAGCAGAAACGGCCTGGTAATTGAGCGGCAGGTCATATTCTATTGAAAGCCCCGTCACCTTTGGCGGGGTTTTTTATTTTTGGCGTAAATTATTCATAAGAATGGAAGAGCTCTTGAGATTATAAAATGAGTACAAAAGGATTAAATATTTTAGCTTTTTTCTCTGTGCTGTCGATTGCCTTTACTCAGGATCATTGGGAAACTGCTATCTATGCCGAAGATGACTGGTCATATCGGGTTCCAATATCAGAACTGCCGTCTGATTGGAATACCCTGGATTTTGATGATTCGGCCTGGTTGACAGGGCCCGGTGGATTCGGATATAGCGATGGAGACGATGGAACGGAGATCGACCCGGCCATTTCCGTCTATCTCCGCCGCATATTTACGGTCACGGACGCCGGAAAGCTGGTCAAAGCGGTCCTGCACGCTGATTATGATGATGGCTTTGTTGGCTACCTGAACGGAACAGAGATTGGGCGATCATTTAATTTGGGAGAGCCGGGATCCTTCATTCCTTACGATGAAACCACCAGCATTGACCATGAAGCAAGCCTGTACTCGGGTGGGTACCCTGAAGCATATGCCGTGGACTCTCTGCAGCTGGACTCTTTGCTAACAGATGGGGAAAATGTACTGGCCCTGCAGGTTCATAATGTGGGTATAACATCATCCGATATGTCCAGTAACTTTTTTCTGTCCTTTGGGATCGCCGATGGATCCAGCCACTATGGTCCCACTCCGGACTGGTTTCTGCCGCCGGTAAGCTACGGCGAATCAAATATACCTATTATTATGATCGACACCTATGGACAAGAGATCCCGGATGAACCGCGAATCCCTGCCTATATGGGAATCATAGATAATGAATCAGGTATTAACCATATTGATGATCCTTTCAATGATTATGAAGGCAACATCACCATCGAAAAGCGGGGAAATTCATCCCAATGGCAGGGGAAACCGCCCTACCGTTTTGAAACAGTAGGCGCAGACGGTGAAAACAACAATGTATCGCTGTTGGGTATGCCGGAAGAAAATGACTGGGTTCTCTATGCGCCCTGGCAGGACAAGACCATGATCCGGAATGTTTTAACCTATCAGCTATCAAATGAGATGGGCCGGTATGCTTCTCGGACACGGTATTGTGAACTATATCTGAATGGAGATTATCGCGGTGTTTATGTTTTGATGGAAAAGATCAAGCGGGATCAAAACAGGATCGATATATCAAGGCTGGAACCCGATGAGACCACGGGAGATGACGTTACCGGCGGATATATTTTGAAATTCGATTGGTACTGGACCGGCGATAACATTGGTGGTTTTGAGAGCGATTATGATGGTATGCTCTATAATTATCATTATCCCCAGCCAGATGACATTGTGCCGGAACAGGAACAATACATCCAGCAATATATTTATGATTTTGAAACAGTGATGCTGAACCCGGATTACTCTAACACCGAAACAGGGTACCCTGCCATCATGAATGTGGAATCATTTGTTGATCTGGTCCTTTTACAGGATCTTTCTAAAAATGTGGATGCGTACCGACTGAGCACCTACATATACAAAGATAAAGATAGTGAAGACGGCCGGCTCACTGCCGGTCCAGTATGGGATGTTAATCATGGCTATGGGAACTGTGATTATGGTGAAACATGGCTCACGGATGGTTGGCTTTTGGAGTATGAGCCTATTGATGATCAGTTGGCTTTCTGGTGGGAACTCCTATGGCAGGATGAAAATTTTCAGAATAAAGTATCAGAAAGGTTTACGGAATTACGGTCTACCATTTTATCGGAAAACCATATTAATGCGATCATTGATAGTGTTGTGAACTATTTAGGACCGGCTATTGAAAGGAATTTCAGCCGGTGGCCCCTGCTCGGTATCTATGTCTGGCCAAATTATTATGTATTCGATACGTATGAAGAAGAAATTGATTATTTGAAATCATGGACAGCAGAGCGGTTAGTGTGGATGGATGAACAGATTTTATTAACGGTCAATGGTCAACCAGTCCCAGCCGGGTTTAGCCTGGAATATCCGTACCCAAATCCATTTAATCCCAATACCACTATTGAGTTCAACCTCCCAAAAGATAGCTGGGTCAATTTGACCATTTATGATGTTATGGGACGAAAGATAAAAACACTCGTGAATTCTGATAAATTTTCAGGAAATCATTTTGCCACTTGGGACGCTACGAATGATGACGGCGAAATTGTTTCTACAGGCGTGTATCCTTATTGGTTACGGGTTGGTGATAATAGTGTGACAGGAAGTCTGTTATTTTTAAAATGATAGTTCTGAATTTGAAAATCATCCAACTAGTTGCTCACAATTCGTAGGTACTAAATAAATTGTGAAAGGATCAATTTCGATCTTTATTTTGGCTAGTGGCTTCACTTTCGGAGCTCTGATCTTGCCAAGTGCCGGACAGGAATTGAATTATGTTCATGTCCTTTTTGAATGGGAACAGGAACCGGATGCTGAAAAATACCAGATCCAGGTTTCTCAAACAGAATCTTTTGACCAGATCCTTTTTACCGATAGTACCACCACCACTCTTTTCATTGATACAAGTCATATAGATTGGAATGGAACCTATTATTGGCGGATCCGCCAGGTAAATGGAAATGATAGTATCGGTTCATGGGGTGAACCTTCAGTTTTTCATACGATTGAGCCTAAGTTTCAAAACGTAGATGTGAATATCATCCAGGATGAACTGATCCAGGATGGATTAACTATTTTTGGTGGCGCTTTTCCAATGTTGCAATCAGGGATCATCGATAAATATGGCAACGAAATTTGGAACGACGGTAATGCTCAATTCATGTTATCCCATGTTAATGAATTTGGCAATATCTATGGGTTGAGCTTGATTGATTCACCAAATAATAATGGCATCAAAACCAATCAAGATATGGAGATCCTGTGGAGTGCCATGAATGGCGCAGTTGATTTTCACGAATTCAAACAAACCCCAAACGGCAATTATATGGGATTTATCCGCGTGGATACCCTTGGCCCCATTCCTTCGAATAACACGATGACGGAACAGTTTCAGGCATTGGGATATGCAGCAGATGACACCACACAGGAATTCCCATGGTACGCTCAGCTAATCGTGGAATGGAATGAAGATCATGAAATTGTTTGGAGCTGGGATCCATTTGATCATTTTACCATGGCGGATTTTGACAACCATGGCAGTACTTGGTCCGAAGCGTATATTGATTTGGAATATGACTGGACCCATACTAATTCGTTTTACTTTGACGAAAACGAAAGTGTCATTTATGCATCTCATCGTCATTTATCCAGGATCACAAAGATTGATTACCCATCCGGTGATGTCATATGGAATATGGGGTTGCCTGAACCCTATATGGCTTCTGGTGCAGAACAGATCTGCACAGAGCTGTTGTTCAGCTTCCAGCACCACATTCAACTCCTGGATAATGGACACCTTATCTTTTTTGATAATGGCAATATAAGTGATCAATTATTTGGATACGATAATCCGATTTCACGTGTGTTGGAAGTAGATATCATTGGCGACTCTACCTGCGAAATGATCTGGGAATATGTCATGCCGCCAACATTATTTGGAACAGGGTCAGGTAGCGTCCAGGCTTTGGATAACGGTCATTATTTGATCTATACCCCCGGCAACGGACTCGGTGATCCTGAATCTACTATCATGGAAGTAACGCCTGGTCAGGAAGTGGTCTGGAATTATGTCTCCCAGGAGAATGAAAGTTGGTATAGAGCCTACCGGATCCCGTCCCTTCGTCCCGATGCATTTGGCGTTATTGTTGATCGGTACAGAAGTTTGGAATTAGCAGGCAATTCTGTAAGCGGCGTTATCCTTTCTGATGAATATCCTTCTTTTTCATTTAAGGTTCATAATGAGAGCGGCTACGGCCAGCCCTATAAATACATATTGAATGACAGCCTTAGCTGGTTCAACGATACGACCGGTATTGTAATAATAGATTCGGGAGATTATTTTGAATTTTTAATGGAACCTGAAACCGGGAATGATTCTATTAATTCCATTACGATAAATGTCATACCAGTCCACCACAGCGACGCCCATAAATCTTTGAATTTTATGGTTTACAAAGTGGATGACCTGCTTCAGGCACAATCCCCGGAGCTGCCCAATAATTTTCTGCTTCATAAGCCTTATCCTAACCCGTTCAACCCTGCTACATCGATTCGTTATGACCTGCCTGAAGATGGACTTGTGCGAATCACCGTTCTCGATCTGGCCGGCCGGGTAGTGAAAACACTTGTACATGAAAAGCAAAATACTGGAGCTCACACCATTGTTTGGAACGCTGTTAATGATTACCATAATCCGGTATCGGCAGGGATTTATTTTCTTTCCATAGAAGTGGATAATTCTTATGAGACCCAAAAAATGATGTTGTTAAAATAATGAACAGCAATTTAATCAAACGGGATCTGATATTTGGTTCGCTTAGAGTAATAAAAGAAACAGCCCATGCAGAGTATTAAGGAATTAACCATCGGCATTGAGGAAGAATATCAGATCATTGGTGCGAAAAGTCATGAGCTCACATCCCTTTTCCAGTTGGAAAACCCAGATCGTAACCGGGCGGCTGGAATATAAAAATGAGATCCTGGCCGCTTTTATGGATAGTATGATGATTGCCCATGTGCCAGATCTTATCGGTGTTGTAGATGTGACCGGCATGCCACTCCAGAATACAAGATATGAACAGGGCACAGAAGTAATAGTGTATACCGTGCCAGCGCCTGCAATTTGGCAAGTGGGAAAAGGACGGCAAGTATTCGATCTGAAACATTTTGGCTATTGATTGGATTGAGTAGAACATTATTTCCATTACAAAAGAATAAGTTTTGCATGTATGATGGTATTCTTTAACTGTGACTAGAAATTTCTGTTAATTTTCCGGCTAATTTTTTAGTCTTTATCAAAATCAGTCTATCCATCACTATTCACATGTTAAGATTTAAGTTTCTAACAGCCAGCCTGTTTATCCTGGTCTTGGGTTATGGACAGTCAAGTTATCTAACTGATTTCAATCCCGATTCCCTCAGGTTCAAAACGGCAACGGCAGTCCGGTGTTCAGAAGCACCGGTCATAGATGGTATTCTGGACGATGCTGTCTGGCAATCAGCTTTGCCTGTAGATGAATTTTTTCAAATTGACCCATTGGAACTGGCCCCTCCTTCAGAAAAAACTGTAGCCCGGGTTCTTTATGATGATGAATCACTTTACATTTCATTTCGATCTTATGATTCACAGCCGGATCGAATCAAACGTGCTCTTGTTCGTCGAGATAATTGGATGGAGGGGTTTAATTCCAATTCTGATTGGGTTGGTTTTTCCATCGATTCAAGGAATGATGACTTCAATGGCTATTTTTTTGCAGTGAATGCTTCTGGAGTAAAAATTGATGTTTCCATTTCCGGCCACGAACAATATGATCCCAGTTGGGATGCTGTATGGGATGTAGCTGTTGTGATTAATCAGGATGGATGGACAGCAGAATTCCAGATGCCTTTTGCCATGTTTCAATTTGATAATAAACCGGATCTGATCTGGGGCGTAGAATTCCTGAGGGGAATTCACCGGCTTCAGGAATCTTTAATGTGGCCTGGGCGTGCTAAAGCAGTGCGGGGAACTGTGTTTCCCATCGGAGTACTTTTGGGTCTGAAAAATATCCAGGATCCAAAGCAGTTGGAGATAATACCCTATACACTTGTAGGTCACAGCACAGAGACCCGTCTTGATATGGGTCTCGATATTCGCTACGGGCTCACATCGAATTCAATCATGAAATTGACCTTTAATCCTGATTTTGGACAGGTAGAAGCAGATCCATCTGTTTTAAATCTGACGGCCTTTGAAACCTTTTATGATGAAAAACGGCCTTTTTTTTCTGAGGGGGCAGAATTTTTTAGTCAGCGACTGTCTCTGTTTCACTCCCGCCGGATCGGCCGAGCCCCAGGCTACTATCTTCCGGAAGAAGGCGAATTAAAGAACCCACCGGAGTATACAACTATCCTGGGTGCCATGAAGGTTATGGGTAACACCGCATCTGGTATCAATTATGGTTTGATCGGGGCATTAACGGCTGAAGAATCGGCCACTTTGATCGCTGATAGTGCTGACAGCCAGACTGATGTAGACATTGTGATCGAACCTAGAACGAACTATTCTATTGGCCGCTTTGAAGTACCGGTGATCAATGATATTTCCAGGGTAGGGATCATGGTAACCGATGTGTCCCGTAGCGATAACCCCGGGGCAACCGTTGCCGGAATGGATTGGAATCTTGGTTTTTTTGATAATAAACTTTTTTCTAATGGTCAGATCGTCCGTTCCAATGCTAACGATACAACAGGGAATGCGATTCGCTTCAACCTGGGCTATACGGACCCGATCTGGTGGAGCGCCCGCTTCTGGTACGGATATTATGATGATAAATTTGAAGTGAATGATCTAGGCTATTTACGCCGCAATGACCTGAACTGGATTGGCGGCCGCGTAGAATTTCGCAGACAGGAACCTTGGGGTAAATTCGTTAATAATGATCTGGAACTGAAATACAAGCAGGAATGGCGCGGCGATGGGCTGGTTCTTGAAAGGGAAATTGAAATTGAACAAAGTAATTTGTTTACCAATTACTGGACACTTGGATTTTTTGGGAAAATGTTTCTCCCTGCTTTTAATGATGAAGATATCTTCAGGAATGAACAAGCATGGGCCTATAAAACTGAACTCTGGGGATATGCGGGTCCAAGTATTAGTACTGATCGTCGAAAAAAACTAGTTGTAGATGCCAGTATTGGTAGAGGATATGGTAAAAACAGAGGCTGGGGCTATCGTCTTAACCTGGGCGCGGAGATAAAACCTATCGAACCGCTCAATATTGAAATAAAAGCACAGCAGGACCGAAGCCCTACATATATGCAATGGGTAGATGTTGTAGAAACTCTGGAAGATACCGCCAGGGTGTATGCGAATTCTTTACTTTTGACACGGGACGTTACCTTGCGACTAAATTGGACTTTTTCACCGGACCTATCCCTCCAATGTTTTGTCCAGCCATTTTTTGCGGATATGAGATATGACAGGTTCTATCGGCTT
>DTUG01000132.1 GCA_012964275.1 Fidelibacterota bacterium
AAACTGCGCATGAGTGGTGGGGGAACAGCGTCACCGCAGCAGATCCTGCACATATTTGGATCCATGAAGGTATGGCTGTTTACAGCGAAGCGGTATTCATAGAAGATCAGCTTGGTTACAATGTGATGATAGATTTTTTACTGGCTAGGCGAAAAGGTATCAAAAATGAACTGCCGATTGTGGGGCCGGAAAATGAAAACTACTGGGCTTTTGGGGATTCCTATATCAAAGGTGCCTGGATAATGCATACTCTCCGCCATGTGATCGATAATGACAGCCTGTGGTGGAGCATTCTAAGGTCATTCGCGGTTGAGAATGCCCGCGGCCATGTGAAAACCGCTGATTTTCAACACCATGTGGAAGCCAGGACCGCTGATGATTATACGAAGTTTTTCGATCAATATTTTTTTGATCACCGACCGCCTAAATTGGAGTATTATCAAACTGGAAATAAACTATTTTACCGCTGGGCAGATGTAATACAGGGTTTTCAAATGCCCATGGATATTAATATAAATGGAATTGAAAAACGTATTTATCCCAATACTGCGGTTCAAACACTTGAGACATCGGAATTTGCCGTAGTTATTTTTAGAGACTGGGAATTTCTGGTCAACGTAAAGGAAAATCCCGCATTGGGCGGATAGCTGCTGATGTAAAGAGCACGAGTTATGTAGATACTGATGCAGGTGATTATGATGAAGAATCTATTTGGTATAAACAATAATTAATTAACTAACTTAGTAACCGTGCCGTCTCCAGGAACTAAAAAAGAGATAAAAGAAAAAACACCCAATAGATTTACCCTTTTCACAACATCAAGCCCCGCCCAGTAGCGGGGTTTCTTGTTTGTGTGTTGATGGGTGGAGCTGGGTAAACCAGGGGCATTCGAATGAAAATGATAACACATCGGTGAATTTATTAATCACCCTTAAAAAATGATGAATCAAGATTTGAAAGGAACCATGCTTGAGTACTACACACATCGTGCAGCCGAGTTCGACGAAAAGTATAAGGGGCGTGGGCCAGCATCTATTTTAGACCCGCAAGCCTATCAGGACGAAGTTAAAATACTCTCTGATATCGTTAGAGCAACTTGTTCTGGGAACTTACTTGACATGGCTTGCGGTACTGCTTTCTGGCTTCCACATTATGCAGGCAATTGCAGCCATATTACACTATTCGATCAGTCTGAAGGAATGCTATCTCATGCAAGAGACCGGGCCGTTTCTTTAGGTATCATAGAACAGACTGCAATGATCTCGGGTGATGCTCTCTCATATCAGTTTAGTGAAAACACATTTGACATGGTTTTGGTCGCATTTCTCATTAGTCATTTTACGGACGACCAGGAAGCCCGTTTCTTTCGTATGCTTAAGTCAATTATCAAACCGAATGGAAAGGTTCTGGTTTTAGATTCAGTATGGAGCGATGCCCGTGGTCAGGCCCGTAAGAAGGAAGGCATCCAGAGTCGAAGCATAGGTGATGGCAGAGAGTTTCAGGTATACAAGAAGTATTTCACAGAACAAGATCTTTCGTTGTTCATTAAAAAGCATGGTATTGGACTCTCAGTTGGGTATTTCGGCAGATTGTTCTTTGCGGCAAATGCAGTGATCAAGAAATAGTGACATATGCATTCATCGGTCCCAATCAGGTTCTTTCGTGATACTTTTCATCAGCTATTCGCGTCTGTCAACTCGAAGAGTTTTTTTGTCTATAGAATAAGTAGATTTATTCGTGAAGGATATATGTAAAATAATTGTTTTATCTACTATCCTTATATCATTTGGGCAAGGGCAGTGCGATAGCACTCAGGTTGAACTCTGGGGTGAGTGTTATTCCATAAATATTTCTAATTTGAATTTAACGGACAGCGGACTAACAGGAGAGATTCCTCCTGAGATAGGGGAGCTGACAAATCTGACCAGCTTGGTATTAAGATATAATGAGCTCACAGGCCCCATCCCTTCTACAATGGGGAATCTTACTAGTTTAGTTAAATTGGAATTGCAGTATAATAATCTGTCCGGATCCATCCCTGCTGAACTTTGGTCTTTAGATAGCCTGACTCAATTAAGAATTCAGAAAAATCAGTTTACAGGTTCGATTCCGGCTGAGATCGGTAATCTTACAGGGCTCACGCATTTATATTTGTATGGAAACCAGTTCACGGGTCCGATTCCTTCCGAGATCTTTAATCTTACAAATGTGGTTAAGTTTCACATTAATAATAATCAATTTACAGGGCTTATACCCGAGACTATATGTAATATATCTTGGATGTTTTTTAATCCTTACAGGTTTGATATTTCCGGTAATCAGCTTATACCCCCTTATCCTGATTGTGTTGTTCCCTTTGTTGGATACCAGTATTCTGAAGATTGTGAGAGTAATTATCTGTTTAACGGGATCTGCACAGAACAGTCTGACCTGGATGTATTACAACAATTTATTGATAACAGCTCAGAGACCATCAACATGGAAATGGATGATAACAATAAT
>DTUG01000133.1:0-1082 GCA_012964275.1 Fidelibacterota bacterium
CCCAACCCCAAGCATATACTTTATCTTGCTGCAGACAAGTAATAGCCAATGCAAAAAGTAGCAGAAAGTGTATGGTTCGGTAAGTCATGCCTAAATCTACTTCCACTTCTAAAAACAAAAAACCCCGCTGGGCGGGGCAGATTTTATTTATCACTCCCAGCTTCTTTTTTTACATGGAGGTTAAATATGTAATATTAATATCTTCTATATCTTCATCTGAAACTGTTACTATATCAGGTACAATATCGAACTCATCTAAATTAACTCCATAAAATCCCAGCCTGTCAGATTCAATATCAAATTGTAGATTCCCATTACTGTCTTCTACCGCAACAATATAATATTCTCCTGCGTCGACATCGATGATTATATAATTTCCATTATCGGTCGTTATACTCCCGTTTGATAAACCAAATCCATCAGAAATGCTAGCACTGGCGACCAATAAAACTAAAGCACCACTAACGGCTTCACCATTTTCAGTAACTAACCCAGATATTTCGATAAAAGCATTATCAATTTCAGATGCTATTTTTTGATAATCGCAATTGAAAACGCTTAGTAATAATATAATTAATAAAAAAGGCGCTGATTTCCTTGAACTCATATATATTTCAATTTACAATTAATTATAGCACAAACAAAAAACCCGCCTACAAATAAATTACGATTTATGGTTTAGGAGTAGGACCGGGGTTCAGAACTCTTTCGATTCTGCAACTTTCCCTTCCCGAGGACAGGGATTTGGAAAGTGTTCATTTTCGCATTTTTCATCACAGCTAAAATAGATTTCTTCCGTCGTCTTTTTTCCATCTTTATTATAATAAGTCCATTTACCGGCCTGTTTGCCTTTTTGGTACTCACCTTCGTATTTCTTCTCGCCATTGGTATGCCAGCCAATCCAGTTACCATGCTCCTGCCCATAATTATAGGAACCTGAGTAGCGCTTATTACCATCTTTATCCCAACCGGTCCAGACCCCTGATTTCCAGCCGCTTTTCAATTCCCCTTTTTCTCTTATTTTGCCGTTGCGGTGCACATTAAATGCCGGGCGATGGATCACCAACGATAATTACAGTTCT
>DTUG01000133.1:1092-2497 GCA_012964275.1 Fidelibacterota bacterium
ATATTGTAGAAGAAAAAAGAACTGTAATTATCGTTGGTGATCCACCGCCCGGCCCGATCAAAAAGAACCTCATCCATATTCACAGGTTCTTTTGAACAGCCAACAATAAGCAATGCCATAAAAAGTAATAATTTATTCATTCTGGACTCCGATGGTTTTTTTTGAAAAACCCTGTTGCTAGGACCGATAATTTCGACCCAATGGGATCAGACTGGTAATGGTTACAGACAACTGATCTCATCAGGATAGGTAAAACAGGTGTATTCAAATCCGAATAGGTTCCAACACTGTACTACAATATTCATATCATCCTTGTAAATTTTTTCTTGCCACTTTTGTCCGTTTTGATAGTATTCATCAAATCTAACTTTTAATTACACTCAATTTTATTTCCATCTTCATCCCAACACTTGTCAGAAATCAACTCTCCATCCTTGAGAATTGCTTCCATTTTCTTTTGTCCACTCTCGTACCAAATAGTCCATAACCCATCTTCTTTACCATCCTTATAAGTTCCTTCTTGCCACTTTTGTCCATCTTTATACCACAAAGTATTTTTTTCTAACATTGTACGATGTCCCGTTTTGTTTATGGTGCCATCAGAATTTGCTACTTCCGTTTTTTGTTTATTCTGATAAAAGTATGTCCATTTCCCGTATTTGTCACCATTCTTGTAGTTTCCTTTTGACCTCTTTTGTCCATTCTCGTGCCAATATGTCCATCCCCCATTTTCTCTACCATTCTTTAAAGCACCTTCATCTTTCTTTTTTCCATCATCATACAAAGAAAAAACATCACCCGAATAAGGTTTATTAGTGTTTATTGTATAAAATATCCTATCGTCATCTTTTACTAATATTTTTTTATAGTTAATTGGCTCTTTAATAAGAACTCTTTCATTTGTGGGTTTAGAACACCCAACGATGAGGTATAAAAGAATTAAAATAATGCGGTTATTCATAATGCAAATCTACCCACACCATCTACAAACAAAAAACCCCGCTACTGGGCGGGGATTGATCAGCCAGTATACTAATCTTACGGTCCATGGGGTTCAGTCCGGAGAATCTTCAGTATATTCTTCGATTGTAAAGGTATCGGTTCGAAATGGTGATGCTGGAAGAGCTTCAATAAAGGACTCGCCCGTCTTTGTAAATATATCCACCGTATTATAAAGATTTGCACTGGGAAGGCCGGTCCAGCCATATCTAACAGCAACAGGTTCCATCACGCTTGGACTTGAAACAATAACTGTGTTCCCACTGATAGTGGCTTGCGCTGGAACAAAGATCTCATCAGATCCGCAAATAGTGAACCCGGTAAGTTCATCGGCAATTTCTACAGCACCTTCCGGATCTCCAGCACGGGCAATCAATCCGTTTCCTACAAAATCAAAAGTTAGAAC
>DTUG01000134.1 GCA_012964275.1 Fidelibacterota bacterium
GCAGAAACACATTTGGATTTTTACTCTAGAATATTTGGGCTGTATCCATGGATGGATGAAAAATTTGGACTGGTTCAAACTCCTTATTGGGGCATGGAACACCAGACCATAAATGCTTATGGCAATAATTATAAGAATACAGATCAAGGGTATGATTTTCTAATGTTCCATGAAATGGGGCATGAATGGTGGGGCAACTACCTGAGCGCTTCCGATTGGGCGGATTTTTGGATTCATGAAGGGTTTGTCGTGTATGCTGAGGCCATCTACCTTGAGGAACTGTTTGGTGTCGATGCTTACCATGCTTTTTTTAAACATCGAATGAGGGACAAAATTCCTTTGGCCCACCCGATTGTGCCTCATAGGAATGCGACCATGAAGGAAAACAGCGGCTTGGACCCCTATAACAAAGGCGCCTATGTACTGCACATGCTTCGCTATCTTATAGGGGGCGATGCCTTGGCTGGTATTTTAAAAGAATTTCTTTCTATGGAAAAAAAATTACCGCATAATCAAGTAACTACTCAGGATTTTATAGATTTAGTACACTTGCGTACCAGTATGGATCTTAATTGGTTTTTTAAGGTCTATCTTTATGAGACAGCCCTCCCGGTTTTGAATAAAAATATTAGTCATGGATCCAACCATACATTTATAGAATTTCATTGGGAAAACCCCGATTTTAAAATGCCCCTGGAGGTAAAATATTCTTCAAATACAGGACCACGGACAAAAAAATTATCGTTAACAAATAATCCGGTTATCATCCCAGTCGCTCAGTATTCTGATGTAAAAATTGACCCCATGAATTGGATACTTTTAACAATATCAGATTCACAGTAAATCCAACAATAAAGGATATTTATCTTTTATCTTAAAACCTGCAGAGCCGAATAAATAATAAATATTAGATGAAACGAACTCTAGGCGCAACAATCGGACTTTTAGGTGTGCTTCTTCTTTTTCTGGTCTTGCGCCTGCACCATCCCCTTCCAGTGTATGAAGGTCGTAAAACATTGCCAGGGCTTCAAGAGCCGGTCGATGTTTACACAGATTCCTATGGTGTTCCCCATATTTTTGCCGAAAATGAACAGGATCTTTTTTTTTCGGCGGGTTATATTGCTGCCCGTGATCGCCTGTTTCAAATATCAATGGTGGCTTATGCGGTAAGGGGAGAACTGGCATTTGCCCTGGGGAATGACCTTATCAGTAGTGACATCTACCTGAGAACGTGGCGCATACATGATACAGGCAAGAAGTTGACCACCGTTATGGATAAGGATACTTATAGAATAATCGACGATTTTTGTAAAGGGATTAATTTTCGTATAGATGAGATCATTGATGATCTGCCTATCGAGTTTAAAATAATAGGTATGGTGCCGCCCCGATGGGATCCGACCGTGGTGGCTGGTTATTCCCGAATGATGGCGCGTGAATTATCATCGTCCTGGAAGCCCGAGATTGTGTATGGTGCCATAGCAGAATATTTTGGCAAAGACAAACTGGCCGAAGTATATCCAGGCTACAATACTGATAAACCAACTATTGCTCAGTCAGGCTTGTCGGATGTAAAGCCACTACTTGACCAGATTTTGGCTCAAGAAATTTCTGTTCGGGATGTATTGGGTCATGGTTC
Organism: Fidelibacterota bacterium; assembly: GCA_012964275.1. GTDB lineage: Bacteria > Fidelibacterota > Marinisomatia > Marinisomatales > UBA1611 > UBA1611. The sequence goes on from DTUG01000134.1 coordinate 1,640, forward strand.
TGCTGTAACCGGCTCTAACAGCTGGGCTGTTTCCGGCTCAAGGACGGCATCAGGGAAACCATTACTGGCGAATGATCCGCATTTGAAGTTTACCCAACCCTGCCGCTGGTATGAGATGCACTTAAAAGGCGGCCGCTTTAATGTGAGCGGTGTTTGCCTGGCAGGCATTCCCGTGCCAATTATTGGGCAGAATGAACATTGTGCCTGGGGATTTACCAACGCTATGGTTGATGACATGGATTTTTTTATCGAAACTGTTAATCCCAAGAACCCCAATCAGTATCGTCATGGAAAAACATGGCAGGACATGAAACTAATAGAGGAAACAATCCCCTTAAAAGAAGGGAAAGATACCACTATTGTTATTCGATTAACTCACCATGGTCCCGTAATCAGTGATATCCATCCTCTCCTGAAGGGCAATGAAAAAGTAGTGTCAATGGCCTGGACGGGGAACTGGATCACACATGAACTGGATGCATTCATGGGGTTGGCCACCATGCAGAACTGGGATGATTTTACTCAAACAGTCAAGAAATTTGGTGTTCCTGGTCAGAATATTGTATATGCTGACGTGTATGGCAATATTGGCTGGCGGCCGGCTGTTTATGTGCCCATTCGGAAAGAAGGGTCCAGTTTAATTCCCCGGCCTGGACAAAACCCGAAATACGACTGGCAGGGGCGTATCCCTTTTTCTGAAATGCCCTTTATCTTGAATCCTGAATCGGGATTTATTGCTACGGCAAACAATAAAACCATAGATGATGCCTTTCCTTATTATATAAGCGGTCTGTGGGCAGACCCCAGCCGTGCTGAACGCATTGTGGAAAGACTA
>DTUG01000135.1 GCA_012964275.1 Fidelibacterota bacterium
AACTACCCGGCTTCACAGGAAGTTTATTCTATTCCATTCCAGGACACGGAGTCAGGTGATTGGAGTGAGGGAGACGCTTTTGAAGCTGCCCATTACAGTTTCATGGTCAGTGATCATTTCGGAGATGTACGCGGTTTAGAGTTCAGCCTGTCAAAGACCGGCCAATCAGGACTCACGGGCCGTGCTTCCTATACCTATTCCATTGCCCGCGGCACCGCATCTGATAAGATCAATGCCGGAAACGGCAGCCTGACCCAGGATGGCGGTTTTGTGGCTGCTAATGTGCTGGCCATGACCACCCTGGATTGGCATCGTCCGCATATCCTGAATGGATTTGTTGACTACCATATGGAAATGGGCGGATTGTTGCAGCGCGCTGGGGCAAATCTGACATTTAATGCCCAAAGCGGGTTACCTGTATCGGCTAGATCTGGAGCTGGTGGTGCTGCATTGAAAGAAAGAGCGCCATCAACAATGGAAGTAAATCTTAAACTGGATACCCAGCTTTCGCTGGGGCCGGTCAGCCCAATAGTGTATCTCCTGATTGAGAACGTGTTGAACAGTCGGAATGTGGTTGCCATCGCCGATCCCGGATCCTTTTTTGATGATGCGTCAACTTATGTTGATATAGCTGCCGGGCCTACAAATAACCTGCTGGCCTATGGCAAACCCATGACGATCAATTTTGGCTTGCAGATTAATTACTAATTAGGATGAGTTAAGGAGTTAATTATGAAAAGTAAAAGAATCTTTAAAACTGTCCTGACAGGTATCATGATCTGCGGACTTTTTACAACCGTTATGGCCAAGGACATCTTGGATGTTCTGGACAGATCCAGGGTTGCCGGCAGAACATTTTCGCCTGTAGCCGGCCAGACATATGTTTACCATACGAATGGTGATCTCTGGATGGGCTGGGACTCTTATGGCAATACAGGAGACCAGACCTGTAGCGCAATCATTCCCGGCTGGGTATATCCGGGTGGTAATGAAGCTGCGGGTCATGGTTACCTGAACTATAACTGCCGGGCCGGTTACTGGATTATTGCAAATATTGGCGGCACTTATTATGAAGGAACCACTGGACAGTATGATATCAGTGAAGGAACCGAACCCGGTGAAACGAGCAGCGGCTGGGCCGGAAGCGATGGCGATTATAATAAGGAACCCTGGGTTACCAATACTAGCTGGACAATTCCTACTGCCAACCTGACCGTTAATGCGGTCCGACGTTCCTGGAGTTTTAATGGCGAAATGAATACATATTTTAAGGTAGGTGAACATGACTATAACGATTTTGTCATCGATGAGGTTCACGTGATCAATAATGGCACGGCAACCGTTGACGAAATTGTATTCGGATCAAAAGCAGATCATGACTGTACGTGGAATGTTCCTTTCCCGGATTGGAGCTATGCCTTTTGGACAGATGATATCGTGGATTATGATGCCACCTACATGCTGACCATGGAGATGGATGGTGATGACCCCGGATCTGCATCCAATGATTTTGGGATTGATGACCCAGGGCGGGAATACCGCGGTGTTCGTGTGGCCCAGACTCCACTAAGTATTGCGGGCACCGCCTATGGTTCTCTGGCACAGGATGCTGTGAATCATATGTGGTGGACCGGTGATGAGGATCCGCAAACAGTAGCAGCGAGGTATACAATGGCGACCAAGTTTGCTAATGATAAAAAAGGAGTTAATCCGTCACCAATGGATATGCGCTATTTGCAATCATATAGTGGTGGTGCTCTTGCCCCGGGTGACACTGCAGTATTTATCGTGGCTGTTTTAGCTGGTGCCGGTCTGGCAAATACCCAGCAGGTAGCTGCCAACGCCAGGAAAGCCTATGACTGGAACTGGAACCTGCCCAAACCTCCAGCAGCTCCCCAGATCGCCAAGGCAATGTCTGGAATGTGGATGGCCGGTGACGGCATTGAGACTCAGAGTGATGGTACTGTCAAGGTCACCTGGACCTACACCGATGCCCAGATAGCGACTGTTGATCCGGATAAAGGTGCTGCTGATTTTGCAGGTTTCAGGATCTACAAGGCAGCCACCGCTCCACGACAAAGCTCCGCAGATATTATGACGGCCGAAGGTGTTTCTGCTGATAACTCAACTGATGGTGGAACCATGGTTGGCGACCCCAGCCAAGGAACGAAATTCACCTCTGCTGCTACAGGTCCCTACACTATGATTGCGGATATTTCATACAGTGGTGGAAATTTCGCGATGGTCGATGGATTCATGAAAATGGGTGAAACCTATATGTACACCGATCCCAAAGTTGCAATTGGTTTAACTTACTGGTATTACGTAGCAGCTTATGACGCAGCGGGGTCAGACGCTGTACATGGTTCTGTCCCGTCATTGGAAAGCTATTATACCATGTGTTACCCGATGCAGGCAGCTCCCGATGGCGGCGGCGGTCAAATCAGTTCGGTACCTGCAGCGATGACTGTGTCTGTAGAAACTCTCACATACGAAGGGTTAGATGGATCCACAGAAGATGTATTTGTGGCGCCGAATCCCTGGAGGGGTAGTGTGATGGAAACCTTCCACGGGGCGACCACAGCCAACACATATTTTGTAAGATTTTACAATGTCAAGTCCGGGGATGAGATTAGGGTCTTTGATGTCAGCGGCAACCTGGTGTATGAAAGTTCAGCTTCAGCTGCTGGATCTTTTGACTGGAACCTGGTCTCTCGTACCCGTAATCAGGTGGTAACAGGAATTTATTATTGGAAAGTAGGCGATCAGTCAGGCAAACTGGCTGTTATCCGCTAAACCAGAAAGGAAGTTATACAATGAGGAAAACAATGATCTTCAATAAAATTGTGAAATGGGCAGTCGCTTCCATGCTGGTTGTTTCATTTCATGGATCGCTTTTTGCGGAGGGTGATGATGATAAGGTTGGCTCTGCAGCCTTTAAATTCCTGAATATCCAGACCGATGCCCACGGTGCTGCCTTGGGCGGACTGGCTGCCCAGGCCAGCGGTGCCAGTGCCCTTTTTTGGAATCCGGCTGGTATAGCTGGATCAGAGGGAATGGGCTTCACCGCGGGAATGACGCAATGGCTGGTGGAAACACAGGTCATGAATGCTGGCTTTGTCATGCCCATGATGGGCGGTGCGGTAGGACTATCGCTCGTATCCGTTAATTATGGTGATATCATGAGATCCGGCTGGGCTGGCACAACGGAATTTGTATTTGAACCAAATCAAGACGGCGCATTTCAGGCCAGCGACATGTCCCTGCAGTTCAGTTATGGAAAAAACCTCTCAGACAAATTTTCCCTTGGCGGAACGGCAAAAATGATCAGCCAGTCCATAGACGATGTGACTATCAGCGGACTAGCCTTCGATATTGGTACCCAGTTCAATACTGGTTACCGGGGAATCAGGATGGGGGCAGTTATATCCAATTTTGGTGCCGATATTGAATCAGATGCAGGGGAAGATATTAGTTATGAGGAATATCCCCCTATGTCATTACCCATGACCTTTTCATTTGGTGTAAATGGTGAAGCCATACCAGGTTTGAATGCTGGCCTTAATGTTCTTAAGCAGGCAGATATGGCGCAGGAGTTTATTGTTAATGCAGAATATAACATCAGTTTGGCATCGTTGCGGTTCAGCTATAACCTGAATAATCCGCAGCAGGATATGTCGGTTGGTGCCGGTGTAAACCTGGGCGGTATTTCTGCTAATTTTGCTATGACATTGACACAGCATTTTGATTCTGTTATGCGGTTTGGGATTGGTTACTCTTTCTAATTAAAACCGCTGAGTTAACTTCTAATAAAAAGCCGCTCTATTCAGAGCGGCTTTTTTTATATAATATTTCCTATAGTCTTTTATTCTTTTTAATACCCCGATACACTTAATATTGATAGTATGACGAAAAAATTAGTATTAATTATTGTTGTCTTTTTATCAGTACTTATGGGTGCTAAAAAAGTAACTATATCAGGAGTTATTCTTAACCAGAAGGATAAACCGGCTAAAAAAGCTGTAATAAAGTTGTATAATGCTAAAAAAGAAGAAATTTCTGCGACCAAGACCGATAAGAAAGGAAATTTTATTTTCAATGATGTATATGTGCAGAATTATTATTTAGAAGCGTCATATAAAAAACAAGTGAGCAGTATTAAAATAAAAGCCTGGGAATCTGGGAATAGTAATCTAGAGAATCTTGTATTGAAATTATCAAAGGATGAAAATGTTGATATTCCAGTCTTTACGCTTGGTCCAGGACCTGCCGCGAAAGAAGACTTCGAAGTTTATTATCAAAAACCAAAACCGATTAACGATGCATATAAAGAAGACCATCAGGACAAACAAATCAGTTCTACTGTCAGCGATCCTGCTGATATAAACATCCCAACAAAAGAAAACGGAACTAAAATAAATATCCCCAAACTTGATTTTTCACTATCCTTTAAAGATTATGCAAAGGAAAATGGTTTAATATTTCATCATGATAATGGCGGCAGCGGTGAGAAATACTATGTAGAAACCATGGGCTCGGGCGTGTGTCTGCTGGATTATGATGTAGATGGTGACCTGGATATCTATTTTTGTCAGGGGAGAGGACTGCCTGGCTGGGAAAAAGGAATGAACCTGGAAAATAAGCTTTTCCGTAATGATGGCGGCCTGTGGACCGATGTGACCTCATCCGCCGGGGTTGGCGATACCACTTACAGTATCGGCTGCGCCTGTGCAGATGTGGATAATGATGGAGATCCAGATCTGTATGTGACCAACTACGGGCTGGATATCCTTTACCGGAACAACGGCAATGGGACCTTCACGGACGTAACCTATACAGCCAATATTCATAATCCTGAATGGGGTTCCAGTGCGGTATTCTTTGATATGGATAACGATGGCTGGCTGGATCTTTATGTGACTAATTATGTAGAATTCTCTCTTGATCGGAATCCTTGGTGCGGAGACAGCCAGAAAGATATGCGTGCCTATTGTGATCCGGATATTTTTAGAGGAGTTCCTGATAAGCTGTACCGGAATATTGGCGCCGGCCATTTTGTTGATGTGTCCGTTAAATCTGGCATTGCAAAGGAAGTTGGTAAAGGATTAGGCGTAGTGGCCGGAGACATCGACAACGATGGTGACATGGATCTCTATGTGGCGAATGATAAAGTGATGAATCTTCTGTTTCTAAATGATGGCTCAGGCCATTTTATAGAAGATGCCCTTTTTACCGGTGTCGGTTTCAATGAAAATGGGAAAGCCGAAGCGGGCATGGGTGTGGATTTTGGTGATGTAAATCGGGACGGCTGGCTGGATCTTTTTGTCACTAATTTTAGCGGAGAGTCGAACACGTTGTATCTGAATGATAAAAATGGATCTTTTACAGATAAGACTTTTTCTGCTGGTTTAGGGCAGGCCAGCCTTGACCTGCTGGGTTTTGGTACCCGATTCCTGGATTATAATTATGACGGCTGGCTGGATCTGTTTGTGACCAATGGACACGTCATAGATAATATTGATTTGTTCAATAAAGATTATACACATGCCCAGCGTAAACAGATTTTCATCAATGATGGGACAGGTTCTTTTTTTGAGGTCGCAAATGAAGAATTTGTTGGAGATGTCAGTGTGCCTTCCGTGGCTCGTGGCGCAGCTTTTGGAGATCTGGATAATGATGGAGATATGGACATAGTGATCAATAATAACAATGGAGCTTCGAACCTGCTGATTCGCGAGGGAACACCGGAAAAAAACTGGATAGTCTTCCAGGTAGAAGGCCGGCAATCAAACTGGGATGGGTTTGGCGCCAAGATTACCATTCAGTCTGAATCAGGTGTCCAGACCGGTTATGTGAATCCCGGGGCCAGTTACCTTGCGTCCAGCGACCGCCGCGTATTTTTTGGACTGGGAGACGACCCAATCATTACCCGGATGAAAGTAGAATGGCTGGGCGGCAGCGGCGATGTATTCTTTGAAATACAATTGAATAAATTTTACCGTATTGTACAGGGAGGAGAACTATCCGCTCTTCAGCCTTAATTTTTTTTCTTTTTTATCTTACTCTATTTTGTACTCAATCACTCAGCCAGGATTTATCATCCGGTTATGATCTGCTCGATCGGAAAGAATATAACCAGGCAATCAAGTTTTTTACCGATGTACTGAAAAGTAACAGTGACAATGTGGATGCTATAAATAGTTTAGCCGAAGCTACGCACCGCTCAGGAGACCCCATGGGTGCATTGAGGTTATATTATCGTAGTCTTGAGTTTGATCAGATCCAACCAGAAACCTGGCTCAGTATTGGGAATATCCATTACTACAAAAAGGATAATCCGCAAGCTCTTGAAGCATATAAAAAAGCAAAAGACCTAAAACCGGATTATGCCCGCACTTATAACAATATTGGCACTATTTATAAAGAAGATGGGAATTACACAGAAGCACTTTCAAATTTTAAACTTGCCTTTAAATATGATCCCGGCTATGCACTGGCCTGCCGCAATATTGGTGACGTTTACCTCAAGAATGGGAATAACCTGGCAGCCATTGATTGGCTCCATAAGGCCACAGGATTAGATCCTGATAATCTTTATGGCTGGTATTGGCTGGGGAGAGCCTATTACCGATCCGGGCAAGTGAAAGAATCTGCAAGTCATTTTCTGCGTGTCCTCAGCCGCAAACCTGATTTGCATCAGGTCCACCATGATCTTGGCAGAGCCTATTTTGGACTCCGTGAGTATAGTAAAGCAATCGAGCATGTCAAACAGGCCTTGATACGAAATCCATCAGTGCCGCAGTACTATGTTACCCTGAGCCAGATTTATAATAGCCTTCATCAGGAAACCAAGTCCCTGGCAGTTTTAGATACAGCTTTAACCTGGAACCGTTCAGAACCGGTTGTATGGATAGCGAAAGGTGATATTCATAAACAGAGCGACCGTATGCAGGAAGCTTTGCGATGTTATAATATGGCTGTGTCTTTTCGGCCGGATTATTGGCGAGGGCACTATAAAAAGGGTGTAGCCCTATATTATCTCTCTCAATTGGAAGAATCAAAAAACTCACTGGAAGAAGCCCTGGAATTGAAAAATGAAGATGCAGGATCTAATCATTTTATTGGGATGGTATACCTCGCCCAAAATGAGCCCGGAACAGCATATGACTATTTAATTAAGGCATCAGTATTAGATTCCGTAAATGCAGATATATGGTTCCATTTGGGCCAGGCTTGCATGCGTCTTGAAAACTGGTCTGATTCAGAGAAATATCTACAACGATCCACGCAGTTGAACGAACGCAATAAAGAAGCATTTTATTCCTTAGGGCAGGTTTATCAAAAGATAAACGAACCTGATAAATCCCGCCGTTATCTCGCGAGTTTTAAGAAACTGTCTGATTTTGAACAGGAGCGGGATGCATTGTTAACAGAGATCCGTGTTCGCCCGGGTGAATTGCATTTATACAGAAAATTGGCAATCCTGTATGGAGATCACGGTTATGTAGTTGATGCAGCGGAAGTGTGGAAAAAGTCTGCATATCTGGGGGACGAAGAAGCGATAGAGGAGTTAACTAAGCTGAAGAGTATTTTAGAGCAGGATCAAAAATAATGCTTAGCTCATTTATTCTGTTTCAACTGGCATCAGCTATTTTTTTAAGATTTTTTACCCCTGCCGGGCCTGTTTATTACTTTATCATCTTATTACATATTACTTCAGGAGTAGGAATCATATTTATCTTGCTTGTATATGGCGGTAGTAAATCGACACAATTGAACGGGTTGAGTCACACTGTCAGGCGTATGTTAGTAGCGACTTTGTCTTTTGGGCTATTGATAGCCGTTAACGGCCGCTCTGGTACTTTAGGAGAATTAATATTTACGGCTCATGTACTTTCTGCTATAGGGTTTTTGATTTCATTTTTTATTTTGGAGAAAATAAAAACTATAATTCTTTTAAAATATGGGGCAGGAGTTATTGGTATTTTCTTTCTTTTAGTTTCTGCCAATGCTCTTGCTGGATACATAGAGAAAAATAATGTAGCAAGCGAGAAAACCGACTTTTTTCCATCCCCGGCACAGACCGTATCACAGACATATCTGGATCATGCAGCTATTAATCAATCTTTCCGTTGTGGAACCTCAGGTTGTCATCCAGACATCTATTCGCAGTGGCAACAATCTGCCCATCGGTTTTCTTCTTTTAATAATCCATTTTATACAGGCTCCGTAGATTATCTATTAGCTTCCAGTGATTCAACGGCTGTTCGTTGGTGTGCCGGCTGTCATGACCCGGTAATGCTCCACACCGGTCTCTTAAAGGGTAAGCTTGATAAAAACAGCCCGGAAGCACACGCGGGGATTACCTGCGAAGTCTGCCATAATATAGTGGTAAAACCGGACATCACCGGGAATGGGAAATATATCATAGGCGAACCTGATGATTATCCCTTTTCAAGATCCACCGGGCTTTTGTCAAAGGTGAATAACATGCTCATCCGTGTAGATCCGAGAGCACATAAAAAGAATATGCTCAAACCTTTCCATTCGAAAAGTGAATACTGTCTGACATGCCATAAGGTGAGTTTGGATACACCCATCAATCATTACCGCTGGCTTCGCGGCCAGGATGAGTACGATGCCTGGCAGCACAGCGGGGTAAGTGGAAATGCTGTAGCCAGTTTTTATGCCCCGCCTGCACCCCTAAAATGTCAGGACTGCCACATGGCCTATGAAAAATCCCGTGATAAAGGTCACGATGGCGGCCAGGTTCGAGGACATTTCTTTAATGCTGTCAATACGGCTTTGCCGGCACTTCCGAAATCACGGAATCAGAATTGGTTAGAAAGAACAACAGCCTTCATGCAGGATGATAAAATATCTGTGGATCTTTTTGGCATAGTAGACAATAATGGTTTGAATGCACCGCTGGGTGATTGCTATACTTATGTGCCTGGACAGGAATTACAGTTTGAAGTCGTGGTTCGAACAAGAGATATTGGCCATGAATTTCCCGGTGGCACTATTGATTCCAATGAACCGTGGCTCCAGGTGGAAGGTCGGGATCAGTCAGGACATCTTGTGTTTAGCAGCGGTCATCTGGAACCAGATCAATCGGTAGATGCAAGAGCGCACTTTTTTCGGGGACTTCTCTTAGATAAAAATGGGGAATTTATACTCAAACGTAACCCACATGAATGGGTGACAACACTGTATAAAAATACTATACCACCGGGATCCGCTGAAGTAATTCATTACCGCTGGTCGATCCCTCAGGATTTTGATCAATCGGTTAAAATTGTTGTTCACTTGTACTATCGGAAATTCAATCGCAGTATAACGGAAACATTCTTAGAAAACCCAATAGATTTGCCAATTATAACCATGGCAACGGATACTCTTCGCTTGTTACCTGGAACGCCGGATTGCGATCAGGATACGAAAGCTTTCCTGAGGATAAATGATTATGGTATTGGGATGCTTAGACAGAACAATCTGGCAGCGGCACGTCGTGCATTTGAACAGGTTGTAGATATAAACCCTGAATATGCCGATGGTTTTGTAAACCTGGCTCGTATTTTGATCAAGGAGGGAAAATTTACTGCTGCTGAACGTGCTCTTGATAAAGCTATTCAAATAAAAAATGGATTACCTAAAGCATACTATTTCCGAAGCCTGATTCGGAAAAAACAGGGGAATTATAAAGAAGCTGTCAAATTGTTTGAGACAGTGCGTCTCAAATTTCCTAATGACCGTATCTTGCTGAAAGAGTTGGGGCAAACATATTACTTTTTGGAGCAGTTTGACCTGGCCCTGACGATGTTTCATAATGCTTTGCTCATTGATCCGGAAGATACCCAGGCTCACTATAATCTGATGCTTATCCACAAAAAAATAGGGAACCAGGTTAAAGCACGCGACCATCAGAATTATTATTTGAAGTACAAACCGGATGAAGCGGCCCGGGCTGTCAGTCAGTCAGCTCGACTTCGATTTCCAAATGCAAACAATGAAGCCCAGTTGGTTCATCATCATGAGCTATAGAAATTGTTATTACGGTTTATAGATGCTGTGATGCTAAATTCGATTCCTCTTTTTCGTTTATGATTTACAGTATTATAAAACAAAAACTCTCGACTAATAAACCTATTCTTTTGGATGGGGGTATTGGGACGGAAGTACTCCGCCGCGGTGTCCGCTGGCGTCAGCATGGTATCGAAGATGCTCCCGATGTCATCCGCGAAATACATGTTGACTATCTAGAAGCTGGAATTGATGTTCTCACCACCCACACCTTCAATTTGACAAAGCGTAATTTTATCAACTTCTTTCGGGATGTGGATCATATGGCTTTGATTGGTGCTCCAGACCTATCAACAAAAGCGATGGAATTGTGCCGTTCCGCAGTGTCTCTGGCGAAAGAAGCATTAACACATACAGACAAGACAGAAATAGTCCCACTGGCCGGCTCCATTTCACCAGTCATGCATTTATTCCGACCTGATCTGTCACCATCTAAGGAGGATTGTTTAACTCATCATAGAGAGTGTGTAGATGTTTTATCAGACTGTGGTGTTGACTTTATCTTTTTTGAAGGAATGAATAATACCAGTGAAGCTCAGGCAGCTCTGCAGGCAGCCTTAGAGTTTGATCTCCCTGTGTGGATAAGTTTTGTTCCTGGTTTGGATGGAAATTTATTAAACGGTGAGTCACTTTTGGATGCGGCGAATCTTGTCCGGAGCCAGGGTGCTGAGGCTGTGCTCGTTTCTGCTGGGAGCATACCTATGATAACGAAAAGTCTGCCCAATATTATTAATGGATCACCCTGTGGCGCCAAGGCGATCATTGGCCGATACAGTCCTCCCAGTTGGAAGCCAGACTTTTATCCCCGCTTCGAAGACACCGATGAAGTATCACCAAGAAAATATGCTCAGGAGGTAAATAGCTGGTTGGATCAAGGTATTCAGATTGTGGGCGGATCCAGTGGAACAACACCTGAACATATCCGAGCTGTACGCAAAGTGATAGGCTAAAACCATGGGCTATAAAGAATTAAAAAGTAAAATAGATGCCCGGCAGTTAACGTTTCTTGATGGTGGTATTGGCACAGAGATACTGCGCCGGGGCTACACCTGGGCCAGCCACCAGCTGAAGAATGAACCAGAATTAAATTTGGAAATCCATCAGGATTACATAAATGCCGGTGCAGATGTGATTACCACCAACACCTTTCAGCTCAGCAAACGCAGTTTTCGAAGTCATTTTGCGAACGATGAACATCTGGAAGCTATAGGTGCCAAGGGACTATTGGACAGGGCCGGTGAATTAATTCATGAATCAGTTTCCCTGGCGGATAAAGCGCGCCGTTCTATGAATCATAATGACACTCTGATTGCAGCTTCCATTACCACTCTGGAGTGGTGTTTTCGCCCGGACCGCAGTCCGGATGCAAAAGAAATATATAATGAATATCTGGAAGAGCTAACAGACTATGCTGATGCTGGCGCAGATATTTTCCTGTTTGAGACATTCAATTCAACTCCGGAAGCAGAGGTAGCAATCAAAGCTGCAAAAGAAATTGGCATACCAGCATGGGTCGCCTTTGTTCCCTATCAGGATGGCCGCCTTCTGGGAGGTCAATCTATGACAGAAGTAGCAGATGCAATGGCTCGAAATGAACCGGATGTACTTTTGTTAAACTGTGCCC
>DTUG01000136.1 GCA_012964275.1 Fidelibacterota bacterium
GATCTAAATTCACTAACCGATTGAGGTTTAACCCAGCTTTCTGTTTCATTCTCAGCATTTTCAAGGCGGATTCATTGATTCGTTGTTTGGAAATCCGACCATCCAGTACTGCTTTTTCAACCGCATTGATGGAGCCTTTAAAGTCGTAATTCTGGATAATTATATCACAGCCGGATTGCACAGCTGTTATTAGTGCAAATTCATCTGAATAATTCTTGGTAATACCACCCATCCCCATACCATCGGTGATGATAATTCCGTTAAAGTTGATCTTTTCCTTCAGAATGTCCGTCACCCAAAATTTAGACAGAGTTGCGGGATCATCTGCTTCGGGTTGGTAATCCGGTGCATGCACGTGTGAAACCATGACTGCATCAACTCCAGAATTAATTACAGCCTGAAAAGGCTTTAATTCTAGTGACCAAAGCCGGGAAGAATCGCTGGGAATCATAGCCAATGACGAATGGGAATCTGTTTCTGTATCCCCATGACCGGGAAAATGTTTGGCTGTTGCCAGAACTCCATTGTCCTGGAGGCCTCGAATATACTGGACCGCATATTCACTCACCTGATCCGGATCTTCCCCAAAAGACCGTGTATTGATTATTGGATTCTCCGGATTATTGTTTACATCTACCACTGGAGAGAGATTCCAGTGAATCCCAACTGCCCGTGCTTCTAGTCCGACAATACGCCCGGAATCGTATGCGTTCTTGGGATTTCCAGTAGCTGTGATCGCCATCATAGGTGGCAAATCCGTACCGGATGGAAATCGTTCTTTAAGTCCTTTCTCTATATCCGCATCAAATATTATGGGTATCTTTGATAATTCCTGCATTTTATTCATAATAACAAGGGAACTTGATCCGTCTCCAGCCCAGAGGTGGATGCCGCCAATCCCATCGCTCTCAATCAAATTCATAATCTCTTCCCATTTTTCAATAGGAATATCCTTATAACTCATATTCATACGATAAATCATCATTTGGGCAATTTTTTCGCGGAGGGTTAGTCTCTTTAGCGTATGCTCTGCCCAGTGCGATGATGTACGCATTAACCCGGTACACCCTGTTGTAATAAACAGGACAAAAAGTAAACTCAGGTAATTAAGTCGGTATAGGTGAAACATCATAAAATGTTTACATCTGTTTCTTGAAGAAAACCATATGATAATCTAAGGCATCAATCCAGTAGGACCATTGGTGTCCGCCCGGACGCTCTACATAATCATGTATAATACCATGAATCAACAATTCGGAATGTAAAGTTCTATTGATATCAATAAAAAAGTCATCTTCACCACAGTCAATCATAATTGGAAACGATATACCCTTTAACGTTTTTACCATGCTCACAATGGAATTTTCATGCCACCGGTTAGGAAACTGTTCATATGAACCCAGTTTCTGTGATATCTCCCATTTTTTGGTGGAATAGGTTAGATCCACCCCTCCGCTCATACTGCCAACAGCGTTGAACGTGCCCGGGTTTCTCAGGGCTAAATAAAGAGCACCATGCCCCCCCATACTTAAACCGGTAATTGCAAGTTGATCAATCAAATATTTTTCCCTTAATTGCGGTATTAATTCTTTAATAAAGTAAGTTTCATATTGGCTGTTTAGATCAACCGGACTATCCAAGTACCAACTGTTCGTACTGCCATCAGGACAAATAATAATAAAATTAGATTCATCAGCTATGCTATCCAGATTTGCATGTTTCTTCCAGTCAAGATAATTGCCACCGTATCCATGAAGCAGCATGACTGCCGAAGCGAATGTAATTTCATTTTCATATTCATCGGGAATTACAATTAATGATGGAATTTTCTTTTTCATGGCATCACTAAAAACAACCAGAGTATCAATATCAGCACCATACGAAAAAACGGCCAGATATATTATTAAGGTCACTAAAACTATTTTTTTCATTATTTATTAATTTTTTTAAGAAAATATCTCAAATCTGTCTATCATCTTTCTTTAGTTTACACAGATGGAATCTGAATACTGAAGCGGAAGATTAAACATATGTATCAATTAATTATTTTTTTTGTATAATTAGTGATTGAAAGGTATCCAAGAAGATTGATACACAATACCTATTCCATGTCTATTTATTTGGAAACACGAATATTCTTTTTAAAAGTTTTCTAATTCCTACGAAGGTTTAAGTTGATAAAAATATGACCCATAATTCAAATTTAACCATCACCTGCATTTTTCACCTTCCGGAAAATAGTATTAAACAAATACAGATCAGAGAAGGGATATGGAAACCTTTAAAAATCGGTTCTTCATATACTGTCCAATGGGTGGCACTGGGGAAAAAGGAAAGCAGTCCTCAATGGTTTAAAGGCACTTGGATAGATTCTATTAATGATACCGAACTTTCCCCAGTTTTAAATCGGGCTTTTGAGCAATCCCAAGGTTCCCTAATACTCTATATTGATAATTCGGAAAATGAAGTTTCTCTGAAAAATTCTTGTGCTAACTTATTTCTGCTCGCAGCAGAACGATATCCTAATACGGGAATATTCTATGGCGATTATGACTTGCTATCCGGAGATGAAAAATATCCAATACGATTGTTAAAACACCATTCCGGTCGGGTACGAGATAATCAGGACCACGGAAAAATATTTTTATTTCGAAAGGGAATTTTTGACCAAACTAGCGGGTTTGATCAAACGTTAAAATACCATGCTTTATATGATATTCGCCTGAAAATGTCTGAACGAGCGGCAATCACCCATATCTCCAACAAAAAAAAAGGTAGCTTATATGAAGTAGCCGCAGCTAAAAAAGATGCAAATGTCTTTGATTACCTTATGGAAGAAAAAGATAGTCAGTTAGAAGCGGAGTCTGTATTTACAAACCATTTGAAGCGAACCGGTGCTTTTCTTGCCCCACATAAGTTTATTAACAATCGCCCCCTTCCGTGCCACGATCCCACACTAAAAGCAAGTGTAATTATCCCAGTAAATAATCGCCCTGAATTCATTGGCATTGCTTTGGAAAGCTGTCTGAATCAATCTGTGCAAAACATTGAAGTTGTTGTGGTGGTCAACGGCGGCGATGATGACCCTACTATAGGGGCCGTAAAACGATACCAAAAAGGTGGAGATAAATACGTAAATGGGCAAGCTGATATTTGCCTTGAAGTGGTGGATATCAACAATATTGGCTTTTGCCTGAATATGGGCGTGTCCATTGCCAAAGGAGAATTTTATGTTCAATTGGATTCTGATGACCGATTAAAACAAAATGCCATAGAGAAAATCCTTGAAATGTTCGATTCAGATCCAGAGATTGGTATCGTAATCGGAAGTTATAATGTGTGGGAACTGGAAAACGATGGTACTCTTGTTCGCAAGAACGAAATTCCCACTGTCACTCATGATGAATGGACAAAAGAAAATGGGCGCAATAACCTGTTGCGTGTCGGAGGTGCCGGTGCACCGCGCTCTATACCCATTCAGTTGATCAAGGATGTCGGTTACTTTGGGATGAATGAGGAGCCTTTCTCTCGGAATTACGCAGAAGATTATGAACTGGTTATACGTATCAGTGAATGCTATCGGGTGGGTCGTATTTTCGATCCTATTTATGACGTCATTCGTCACCCTGGCGGTACTGACCATAGCATTGATCAAGAGACAATCGACCGCAATGATGAGGCCAAGGATTGGATGCGAAAGATAGCTCTGGAGCGACGCATTAAACTAAATCAATCTCAGAATGAGTTCAGCTAAAACTCGATTGCTGGGACTGGATGGCGGAGCTTCCAAGGTTCGCGGTTCGGAAATCAGCCCCACACCAAGAGGGTTTGAATTTGAAGGTGTTCCAGTTGAAAATGAATATCGGAATCATCCGGACCATTTTAAAGATTATTCTCCTGTCGATATTGATCAGCAATTAAGTGAAAAAAAATCCGGAAAAATCAATCTGCGAAAAGATGAAATAAAGTATGGGCATGTCATCACGGATACTATTGTTAAAACTATTGTCGATCTGGTTGGCCAAAAATCCGGTCCCTGGATTATCGGACTTGGGTTCCCTGGTTTGAAAACCGAAAATAACCGCGGTATAGCTGCCATGACTAATGGACCCCGCCTCCCTCATCTGACATCTGATATCGAGATTAAATTGAAATATGAACAAATAGATTTACTCAATCCAATTCATCAATTGGGTAGTGATGCAGATTATTGCGGTTTGGGTGAGGAACACGGTACTGGCGGACTGTTCAAAAACATAGATAATGCATATTATATTGGCGGGGGTACAGGTGTGGCAGACGCACTAAAACTTCATGGTAAACTTGTTCCGTTGAACAATACGCAGGATTGGCTCCGCAAATCATGGGAGATGAAGATTGGTGGATTCTCGTTTGAAAGTATCTTATCTGTTCGAGGAATTCAAAAGCAATATTCACTGAAAGCAGGTGTACATATTCATGAGTTATCAGAAAAAGGCATATACGCGCAACAAATCCTTCAGCAAGCTCAAAATAATAACCAACAGGCAATAGACACTCTGTGTGAAACGGGGAAAACATTGGGAATGCTTCTTTTTGAGCGGATAGAAACTATCGCTTGCGGATGGCAGAATCGGTTCGAGTTTATCAACGTAAAACGTAACCATTTGTTCCCAGACCATAGTTATTTAGGTACAATTTTAGAGCGAGGGATTATTGGTCAAAGGTTGGGATCTCTGCTCCAACTAGATCTAGATTCACGAATCATTTGGGAAGAATTGGAAAACACTCTTTCTTTAATGATAGGCAAAACTGAAAATCTTCCAGAACCGTTCAAACTCAACTTCAAACCTAAAAATTTTATTCGTATTTCTTCTCTGAGGAATGCGCCAGTTCTGGGCGCTGCTGTAGATGCGTGGAATACATTTTTGAAGGACACCGATGCTTGAAAAAGGTGTAATTCCCAATCAGGAGCCTTTAGTTAGCGTAGGAATTCATCTGCCTCAAGACAAATTCAATGCCACGACTATTTCATTCACTGATCCAAAACTGTTTGAAATTACCATAAATGGCAATCCAATATCGATCCAATCTGAATTAAAACTTAAAGTCAAGGATGGATATATAGAAAATGAGGCAGCAAGTATTGTAAATATTTCCCAATTATCCATATTAAGAAAAGATCAATGTCTATCTGAGAACCAAGGACTTATTATTCATTCCGTAGTTGCCGGAAGAGGCTTTCATTGGCAGAAAGAAATATCAGTTCAATTACCAGGACATGTTATAATAGAGGTTCGAGATGACTTTCTATTTACAGTAAACGAAGTACCACTGGAACAATACCTCATTTGTGTTGCTACATCGGAAATGAGTGCTAATTGCCCCGATGCATTATTGGAAGCCCAAACCATTGCAGCTCGTTCCTGGGTTTTAGCAGCATCAGAGAAAAAACATGCTGACCTTGGCCTGGATGCTTGTAATGATGATTGCTGCCAGCGTTACCAAGGTATCGGTAGCCGATCGCCATCAGCAAAAAAGGCATCATTAAGCACTCGAGGAAAGGTCTTAATAGTTAATGAACAAATATGCGATACCCGATATTCTAAGTGCTGTGGTGGCAGAACAGAAGACAATGAATTGACTTGGAAAACTGAACAGAAATCGTACCTACGATCGGTTTTTGATGGTCCTGAAGAAATAAAAAATAATTTATCCAATGAAAATGTTGTGAAATCCTGGATTGAGTCACAACACGGTTGTTATTGCGGACCAAAATATGTATCTGCCAATGATATAAATGAATACCTAGGGGAAGTTGATAAAATAGATAATTATTACCGCTGGTCGGTGCATTACACCCAAAGAGAAATTGTAAATCTTATTTCAGAAAAGACCGGGAATTACTTTGATTTCATTTCAGCCATGATACCTATTCTCAGAGGCAAATCGGGGCGAATTATGGAACTCAGAATTGATGGTATTGTGAATGGTGATAATTCTAGTATCATGCTTAAATCAGAATATGAAATCCGTAGAGTGCTCCACCCTGATTTTTTATATAGTTCTGCATTTATCATTGAAACAAATTCAAGCGTAGGCAAAGAGCAATTACAGTTCACTCTGCACGGCGCTGGATGGGGTCATGGTGTAGGCTTATGCCAGATCGGTGCTTTGGGAATGGCTTTAGCTGGCTATGATTCAAAGACCATTTTAGCTCATTATTATCAGTCATCAGAATTGATAAATATTTATGATTGAAGCACCACAACTTCACTGGATCGACTGGGCCATTATACTGGTTTATCTGATCTTTTCCATTGGGGTTGGTGTGTATTTTTCCCGCCGCGCTGGTTCCAGTACAGAAGAATATTTTCTTTCCGGAAGAATATTACCCTGGTGGATAGTGGGTACATCCATGGTAGCAACAACATTTGCTGCAGATACGCCGCTGGCCATAACTGAATTCGTTCGCGGACCCGGCATTTGGCAAAACTGGTTTTGGTGGAATATGTTATTGGGAGGATTATTAGGTGTATTTCTTTTTTCAAGGCTCTGGCGAAGAGCTGAAGTCCTTACAGATAATGAACTGTGTGAACTTCGTTATAGCGGTAAACCGGCAGCTTTCCTTAGAGTATTCAAGGCTGGTTATTTTGCCATTTTATATAACTTTATTGTTATGGGCTGGGTTATTAATGCCATGGCAGCTATCGTATCCGTAGTTCTGGATATGGATCGTTGGACTGCCGTTTGGATCTGTGTAGCCATTGCTTTGATCTATGCTATTCTCTCTGGATTCTGGGGTGTGGTCATTACAGATTTTGTACAGTTTTGTATCGCTATGTTCGGATCCATCGTGCTGGCAATCATTGCGGTAAATCACATTGGCGGTATGGATATACTACTGAATAAAATTAATACTTTGGCAATAAACAGTGATGTAGCACATGATACAACATTGAATTTCATCCCGCCCATACCAGACACTGGAATAACAACAATTGGATTCTGGGAATCACCCTTTTCCAAATTTCTGGTTTTTATTACAATAATGTGGTGGAGTCACCATGGCACCGATGGAGGCGGTTATATTATTCAGCGAATGTCCTCTGCCAAGAATGAACGACATGCTCTAATCGCCACCCTTTGGTATAACCTGGCGCATTACGCTCTTCGAGTATGGCCTTGGGTAGTGGTCGCCATGGTGTCAATTGTTATGTTCCCGCAGATTCCAAATGATTTCCAAGACCTTGGAGTAAAAGTCGGATATCCATTGGTGATGAACCAGTTACTGGGACCTGGATTAAAAGGAGTCCTGATTGTATCATTTTTAGCCGCTTTTATGTCAACAATCGATACACATCTGAATTGGGGCGCATCATACCTGATAAATGACATCTATAAACGTTTCATTAAAAAAGATGGGAATGAAAAACATTATGTTTTTGCTGGGAAAATCATTACGGTACTACTTATGATAGTGGCAGCATTTGTTGCTTTAAAAATGCAGAGTATCTCCAAAGCCTGGGAATTCATATATGCAATGGGTGCTGGAATAGGTTTGGTGCTTATCCTGCGCTGGTTCTGGTGGCGAATTAATGCCTGGAGTGAGATAACCGCACTAGCAACATCTTTTCTCATGACAATTGTACTTGAAATTATTGCCGCAGTACAAACAATCTCTTCTGGCGGAGTCTACGTGCTGTTTGAAAAAGCACCTGTTTTGTTTGGAATGACCTTGCAGGTGCATCACAAATTGCTAATCATTGTACCGTGTGCCATTATATCCTGGGTTACAGTTACTTTTCTAACAGAACCCGAACCTTTTGACCGTTTAACAGCATTTTACCAAAAGGTTCAGCCAGGTGGTTGGTGGCAACCAGTTATAGGTAATATTGATCATACTCTGCAACCCGTCAGCAGTGGTTTTTTTCCACAATGGATCGCAGGAATCATGATGATCTATGGTGCCACTTTTGGCATTGGCAATATTGTATTTGGACAGATGCAGAACGCTGTACTCCTGTTCACTATTGCTGGAATTGGTTTCTATTTTGTTTGGAATAAAACAATCAAAGAATTGGATCATCAATGACAAGTCCCAGACGTATTTATGCCATTGACATTTTTCGGGGTATGACTATCGCACTAATGATCCTAGTAAATAATCCTGGTAGTTGGGCCCACGTTTACCCTCCATTACTCCATGCAAAATGGCATGGCTGCACACTGACCGATCTGGTTTTTCCCTTTTTCCTATTTATTGTGGGTACAGCCATGCGCTTTGCCTTTGTCCGCTGGCATTATTACCCATCCAAAGAATTTTTTATCCATGTGTTCTGGCGAACCTTTTCCATCTTTATGGCAGGTTGGCTTATCCATGCATATCCATTTATCCGCCAGGATTGGGACTGGAGCACATTCCGCATAATGGGAGTGCTGCAGCGTATTGCCTTGGCGTATGGTATCACAGCAATCCTGGTAATGTATCTTGACTTTCGAAAACTCTTGATAGCTGGGACCGGGATACTTGTTTTTTATTGGGGACTGCTCTGGATCGGAGGTGGTGGTGACCCTTATGGATTAGAAATCAACATGGCCCGAAAGATTGATTTAATGATTCTAGGTGAAACACATCTCTATGGCGGCACAGGCATTCCTTTTGACCCGGAAGGATTGCTAAGCACTCTACCGGCAATTGTAACAGTGATTCTTGGGTACCTGGTAGGCGGAATGCTCCATACAACAAAAGACTTTTTAGATAATATAAAACGGATGGCGATTTGGGGAAGTGGTTTAATAGTAAGCGGATGGATATGGGGATTCATTTTTCCCATAAATAAACAACTCTGGACCAGTTCTTACGTGCTTTTCACTTCCGGAATCGCTACACTGACACTTGCGATTTTGGTTTGGATGGTTGACATTCAAAAGTGGAAAAATCAATTTTGGGTTTTCGAAATATTTGGGACCAATTCTATTTTTCTTTTTGTTATGTCAGGCCTTTGGACAAAAACTATATTAAAAATAAAATTTGATCTTGAAGGACAGTTAACATCAGGGTATTCTTATTTATATGAAACTTTGTTTGTGCCCGTTGCGGGAAATTTAAATGGGTCCTTCCTGTTCGCACTTACCCACGTAGTTGGCTGGTGGCTGGTTCTGTATTGGCTGTACCGTAAAGAGATTTTCATAAAACTCTAATTCATATTTTGATCAGGTTATCATTAACCATACTTGTATTAGGTTCGCTGGCTTTTGGATCAGAGTTTAATGATACACCCAAGGATAAACCTTATGCAGTAGTTTTAGGTATCGCTCAGGATGGCGGGTATCCCCATGCGGGGTGCATGAAACTCTGCTGTAGAGATTTATGGGATAACACAAGACCCAAAGAAAAAGTGGCCAGCATCGCCATTATTGACCCACGCACCAGACTGGCCTGGATCATTGATGCAACCCCTGACTTTCCCGAGCAATTACATACAGTAACGCAAAAGCACGGTGCCAGATTAGCAGGGATCTTTATCACTCATGCTCACATTGGTCACTATACTGGGTTGATGCATTTGGGACGTGAAGTCATGGGCGCCAGAAATATAACTGTTTATGCCATGCCAAGAATGAAACGATTCCTGGAAAATAATGGCCCCTGGAGCCAGCTAGTAAAGCTAAAAAATATTCACCTGAATCCGATTATGGACCAACAAGAAATTATCCTGGGCAAGCAATTGATTATTGAACCTTTTCGAGTACCTCACCGAGATGAATTTTCTGAAACAGTAGGATTCACTATCGTTGGACCAAATGAGTCGTTGATCTATATCCCCGATATTGACAAATGGGAACGCTGGGAGCACAATATTAGCCTATGGATTGAACAACATAGCTATGCACTTCTTGATGGTTCTTTTTATTCCATAGGCGAACTTACAAATCGCAACATAGATGAGATTCCACATCCTTTCATTTTGGAAAGTATATATCACTTTAGCAACCTTTTAGATAAAGATCGCCGGAAAATACATTTTATACATTTTAACCACACAAACCCAGCTCTGAATAAGCAATCGGCTACATCCTATAACATAGTAAAAGAAGGGTATCACACTGCCAGGGAAGGAATGATTTTTCCATTTTGAATGAAGGAGCAATGAAATAGAAAAAAGAATTTTTATCACTGGTGCCAGCAGCGGCATAGGAAGGTCTTTAGCAGAGTATTATGCGCAGCAAAAAGCTATCCTAGGGTTAGCTGCGCGGCGAGTTAATCTTCTTGAGGAAGTTGCCGAACTATGCCGCCAATCAGGCTCAAAAGTTTATGTGTTTCAACTTGATGTACGGAAACCAGATGATTGTGCCCAAGCTGCGCGTGAATTTATTGCTGTTGCGGATGGTATCGATATTGTTATAGCCAATTCCGGGATTGGAGGCAACGATAAATTACTTTCAGGAAATAGCGAACAAATAAATAATATTCTTGCAACAAATTTACTCGGAGTCACTAATACCATATTCCCATTCATCCCGACTCTCATACAGCAGCAATCCGGAACAATCGTGGGTATTAGTTCAGTTGCCAGTTTTCTGTCTCTCCCAATACATGGTGGTTATGCAGGATCAAAAGTGGCAATGCGCCGTATGTTTGATTCCTGGCGTATCACTATGAAAAATGATGGTATTAAATTAGTTACAATTTGTCCTGGGTTTATCGAAACACCTATGACGGCAGAAATAAAATCTACACCATTTATTAAGAGCCTCGAACAAGCAACACCCATCTTTGCGAATGCAATCGACAAGGGAGTTCCAACCTTTATTTATCCATGGCAAATGCGGTGGCTTATAAAACTGGTGAATATATTGCCAAATTCAATGGTGACGTGGATTCTAAGCCAGATGAAGGCAAATTCGTAGACTTATAGGTTACAGTTTAATTGCATCCGTTTCTATTGCCATTTGCAGACATTTTTCTGTCACTCCGCCCTGATCATGAGATGTAAAGGCAACTTCGACACGGCACCAGCCAATGACCAAATCCGGGTGATGATTAGCCGCTTCGGCTTTGTTTGCCAGCTTATTCACAAATTTGATTCCATCCATATAAGCACTAAAAGTGAATATTTTTGTAATCGCATTATCTTTGAACACCCAGCCATTTAATCCTGTGAGTTTGGATTTTATTTCAGAACCTGATAGACGACTCATATCGGAACTTTTTCTAGTCTGTTTAATTTATTCATTTCTATTCTTACCCAACTTACAGCGATCACAAATGCAATACTTGTGGATATCATCATAGCATACCAATTCCACTCCACAGGTTTGCTCAATACAAAACTAAAATACATTGCGAGTGGAGCAGACACACCAAGTACCCGGATTATTGTAATAACCAAAACTGGGATACCATTCCCTAAACCCTGCATCACCCGACCAGATATGATCGCAATGGCAACGAATGGATACACCAAGGTCATTAAGCGTAAAAACTCTACCGCTACATTCTGAATCTCAACGTCACTAGTAAAAAACTCTGAAAACGTAGGGGCGAAGGCATAGACAAATGCCGATGAACCTACGGTAATAAAAAAAGCGCGAGATATTCCATAGTTGACTATGGATTTCAGAGATTTAATTTCTTTCGCTCCATAAAACATTCCTACCAGTGTCGTCAATGCACCGGCAATAGCAAAGATGGGCAGAAAAATGAGCATATCCAATCGCCCCGCTACCTGGTATGCCGCAACTGTCTGTGATGAATAGTGAATCAGGATTCTATTAAATACTCCCTGCCCAAGTGCCATGATGACCATGGATAACGACGCAGGCATTCCGACCTTAATGATATCCCATAAAATAGTTTTTGATGGTGAAAAAAATTGTAATCGAAATGTTATATAAGCATGCTCCTTCACAAAAAGCATAAAAATAAATATAACAAAAACTGTGGCCTGGCTAATAACAGTTGCTATAGCGGCACCTTTGACACCAAGACCAAATCCAATGCTACCAAATTGTTTCAATTCAAAAATAAAAAGGGGATCTAAAATAATATTTAAAATAGTTCCCAATGCTGCCACTATCATGGGGAACTTCATGTCACCTTCTCCTGCCAGAATTGATCGGAAAAACCCAGAGAAAATCATAAATGGCAAACCAATACAAATCACAAAGAGATAATCCCAGCCTAGTTCAAGGATCTTTCCATCAGCACCCAGTGACTTCAAAATATCCTGACCGTATACCAATCCAAGGGATGTAAATATCAGGCTGATGATAGCACCCAACGCAAGGGCGTGCTCTGCACTATTATCCGCGTTGGATTTATTGTTTTCGCCGATAAATCTAGCGATAGATGCTGTCACGCCAGTACCCAAACCCATGGTGAGCCCAAGCATCAAAAAGAAAAGCGGCATGTTGAATGCAATCCCCGCAATTGCATCACCGCCTAAACGACCAATGAATATCATATCTACCAAGTTGTAGAGTGTATGAATTCCCATACCAAACATAATAGGAATTGCCAAAGACCATAGGGCTTTCGATGGATTTTCCAGAAAGGTTTTAAGACGAGATTCAGGTTTAGAATTCAGATCCATAAACTTGGAATTTAGAGATTAACTAGATTAAGATTATATTTTTGATTTGCAATTATAAAGAATATCTGCTGTGAAGTCAGATCAGAAATATTTCAAACCGGCCAGATCATTGGTAGAAATATAATAGCAGAAACCCAAAACAATATCGCTAGTGGAAACCCTACACGAATAAAATCACTGAATTTGTATCCACCAGGTCCATACACCATTAGATTAGTCTGGTAACCTACTGGTGTTATAAATGAAGCCGATGCCGCAAAGGCCACAGCAAAAATAAAAGGGCGTGAATCAAATCCCATTTGCACCGAAACGGCAAGGGCAACAGGTGTCATGATAATAGCTGTAGCCGCATTGGATGAAATTTCTGTAAGAATCATAGTGATAAGATAGATCAATGCCAGCAAGAAATGGGCGTGCCATTCTGGAGATGACATTCGTGCTATTTTAGAAATAATCTTACCAATCCATTCGGCTGTTCCTGTAGTCTGAATAACAATTCCAACAGGAATCAACGCAGCGATTAGAACTATCACCTGCCAGTGAATGGATTGATAACTTTCCTGAGGAGTTAATACCTTAAGTGCTAAAAGAAGTGCTACACCAATAAGAGTGCCCTTCATAATGGGCATGATGCCTAATGCGGCAAGAATAACAGCACCCAGAATAATAATAATACTCACCCACCAGAATCGTTGTTTCCGCAATTCTGCTTTAACCTCCCCAAGTACAATAAAATCGCCTTTGTTTGACAAACTTTCAATATTTTTAGCAGGGCCATAAACAAGCAGTGTGTCATAAGCCTGTAATATTACATGGGCAATCTTTTTCCGAAAAATATCGCCTTCCCGACGAATGGCCAGAATAAACGCTCCAAACCGTTGTCGAAAATTAGATGCCATCAAGCTTTTTCCAACAAGATCAGATTGATCTGTCAAAAGACATTCCACCAGCACATTATCTTCCTGCTCCAATTCAGATTGGGTGAGTTTTTCATCTGTCAATAGCGTGATTTTTTCCACTTCTTTCATTCGGAGAAAATTCTCGAGAGTGCCCCGGACAAATAATGTATCGCCAACTTGTAATGGTGTTCTGCGAATATTTCGCGTGATGAGTTGCTTTTCCCGAAGAATATCTAACACCATGACATCATAATTATAATTGATTCCACGGTCTAAACAGGTTTTGCCTATTAAAGGCGATCCTGCAATAATCTTCATTTCAGTAAGATACCCACCGAGATGGTAACTCTTTGTTAAACTGGATGTAACTGTTCGTGATGGCAATAGTTTTGGAGCAATAAACAGTATATAGATCAATCCCAAGCTCATAAGTATTACACCGTATCTGGTGAATTCGAACATACCGAGTGGTTCCACACTTCCACTACCGGAATAGATAGAATTCACAAGCAGATTAGTGGATGTCCCTACTAAAGTTAAGGTTCCACCCAGAATCGCAGCATAACTCAGTGGAATTAACATTTTGGATGGACTAACCTGGTATGTGTGGGCCAATCGAATCGTTACTGGCATAAAAATAGCTACAACTGCTGTATTGTTTACCAACGCTGATGCAAATCCAATGGCCATCAAATATACTGCAGTTCCAAGAGTCCGTGATTTGCTTGCAAGACGATTGATACGGACTACCAAGTATTCCAATACACCCGTTTTTTGCAGTGAATGACTTAATACAAATAAAAATGCTATGGTAATCACAGCGGGATTAGAAAACCCAGACACGGCTTCGAGAGGTGATAAATACCCTAGTAGAAAAAGGATCGATAAAAGAATCAAGGCAGTCACGTCAAGACTAAAGGTCTCCGCCACAAATAGTATAAAGCCGAGGGCCAAAAGCCCCAGGATAATGGCAATATCGGGTGTCATTGAATCAAATTTATATTAGGAGAATGGGAGATGCAATGCAGGTAAAATCTAACAAAAAGGGTGATCAGTATTTTCAACCGATTTATCATCTCGGTCAGAATTTGACCATCCAGATGTAACTTCATCATCCAAAATAGAATTAAGAATGGTTTCAATTATAACTTTCCGACGTACATTGTTTAAAACAGCCATAACGAAAATGGGGTATTCCGCATCCGGCAGCACTTTTTCCCATTCATCAAACAGATCGGTATGATCCAGGAATTTATCTACATCAGGGTCCACTTTAAGTTTATCGGAAACCTCATCCTGAATTGCAAAAAGTTGCATCCTCAGGTCTTCTTTTGATAAAGATCTTAAACTCATCTCTTTGCAAGGGTTAGTTCTTCATCCACTTCATCGATCTGGTTTTTCGCAACGAACTTATCAGCATATTTTTTATATACACCGGTTTTTACAAAAATTTCAAACAGGTCTTCATCAATATGGTAATCATTTTTCATAAAACCCATGATCCGCATGGCATCTGATATTTTCTTGCCATCTTTGTACGGTCGGTCTGGAGCAGTAAGCGCTTCATAAATATCAGCAATGGCCATAATCTTCGCCTGGGGGGACATTTGGTCTTCCTTAAGTCCTTTTGGATATCCGGTTCCATCCATTTTCTCATGATGACCGCCAGCAAACTCTGGAACATTCTTCAGTTGCTTGGGATAGGGTAATTGCTCCAACATTTCGATTGTTATGACAATGTGATCATTGATTATTTCCCTTTCCTCAGGCAAGAGTGTGCCTTTTTTTATACTCAAATTTTCAATTTCATTATCAGTAAGAAAATTTTCATTATTACCGAACATTAATACTTTTTTTTGTCCAATAGACTTGACTTTTTCCTGATCTTCAGGTTTCATGAATTCACCACCCACATTACTTTTCTCAAGAAATGCCATGTTTTCTTCCAACTCTTTTATGGAAGAATTGTATTCCTCATCATAATCCTGCGATGGTTCACCATTTAACTGTCTCTTTAAAAAAGCAATTTCAGCATCTTTCTTCAAGAGTGCCATTCGAGTTCTTATTAATTCAATTCGATCAAAGATTGTCTCTAACTTGGTCCCTTTATCCACAACATGGGGTGGTGTGGCAACTTTTCCGCAGTCATGTAGCCAGGCAGCAATGTAAAGTTCATAGCGCTCATCTTCTGTCATTGAGAAATCTTTATACTTTCCTTCTGTAGTCTCCGCGACAGCATCAGCCAGCATCATCGTAATCACCGGAACCCGGGTACAATGACCACCGGTGTACTCGGATTTTTTGTCGATGGCAGTTGCTATAAGTTGGATAAACGATTCAAAAAGTGTTTTCAATTCTTCAACCAGTTTCTTATTTGTCAGGGCTACAGCACCCTGAGATGCAAGAGATTCCACCTGTTCCTGCATGTCATCATTAAAAGGAATCACATTGTCATTTTTATCTCTCGCATTGATAAGCTGAACCACACCAATAATATCATTTTCATGGTTTTTTAGTGGAACTGTTAAGAAGGATTTTGAACGATAGCCGGTATTTTTATCAAATGCTTTCGTTCCCGTAAAATCGAATCCTTCTTCTTCGTATGCATCTCCAATATTCACCGTTTTCCCAGTAAGCGCCACATAAGCTGATACATTTGTTTGATTTGGAGTTGAATCGTCAATCCAAAGTTGTACGGGATCATAAGGAATGTCCACGCCAGATGTTCCACCCATTATTGTATTCATGGTATCATTGCGTAGAATTTCAAATTGTAGATTTCCTTCTTCATTTTTTGAATAAAGTGTCCTACCATCTGCATTAGAGATATTTCTGGCTTGCTTCAAGATCATTTCAAATAATTTATTGGAATTTCTTTCTGTTGAGAGAGCAATACCGATTTCGCTCAAACGGTGAATTCTTTCCTCGAGTATTTTTATTTTCTTTTTGTAATCCATAATAATAGAGAATTGAGTGGGAAAGTTTTGTTCCCTTAATGAATGTACAGAATCAGGGTCTATTGGGCAATATTTCATTCCGCGAAATACTACCATTTATGATGAAGCCATTAAAATCATAATTTTGAGCATGAATCAAGTAAATCAAAGAAGTATTTCAGAACTTTTTGATCTAGCAGGGAAAAATCGGGTAGATATGGCCAATTTTCGAACGGTACTTGATAATATTGATTCTTCGGACACTGATCACCAAACAATACATCATTTCTTAGAATGTTTCCATCTTCCGGCAGTAAATAGGATAATTGTGGAAAATCAAGCCACAGATTACTGGTTTGATAAAATAACCCACTTAATACAAAAATCTCGGTATCATGTTGGACACCTTATAAAACAGCGAACATCTCGTTACGGTGAAAAACCTCTTTTTCTTACTATCGAGGGTGACTCTGTAATATCAGTTTCGTATAATAAGGTATGGTACGACGTGATCCAAATCGGGCGCGCTTTAGACATGCTTTCGGAAGAAGAAATGGAACCTGTTATTGGCTTGCTTTCTTATAATCAATATAGGTGTGCTTTATTGGATTTAGCCTGCTTATCATTTGGATTCCGGGTAGTTCCAATTCCGCTAAATACCACTATTGAACATTTGTCGCATATTCTACATGAAGCAGAGATCACACACCT
This sequence comes from Fidelibacterota bacterium, assembly GCA_012964275.1. Lineage (GTDB taxonomy): Bacteria > Fidelibacterota > Marinisomatia > Marinisomatales > UBA1611 > UBA1611. The sequence goes on from DTUG01000136.1 coordinate 17,125, forward strand.
TTTTATCGGTGGAGAAAAAGGGGCTCGGCTCTGGAATGCGATATTTAAAGGGTATGATTTGGCTATTATTGATCTTAACGAAATAAATTCTTTGAAAGGTCAAATAACATCTTGGGAAACGTTTCGGGATCTTTCAGATAAAAATGAAAAATTTGATTTAAATCATCGTTTGGAGAGCCAGGATATGACTTGGCCCATCACTATCATGTATACATCTGGTTCTACCGATCAGCCAAAGGGCGTCATATTCAATCAGGTAAACCTGATGTCAAAACGATTTGCGAGAGCTATGGCCTTGCCTGAATTTTCCTCATCAGACACATTCTTATGCTATTTACCCTTGTTTCACACTTTTGGTCGTTATTTTGAATTATTAGGTTCGATTTTCTGGGGAGCGACTTATGCCTTTGCAGAATCGCCAGCATTCAATTCGTTATTAAAGGATTTCCAACTGGTTTCGCCCAGTATATTTATTAGTATACCAAAACGCTGGATACAATTATATGAATATCTGGAAGAAAAACTTGAACTTGATTCCGCTTCTGATACAATAATCTGTCAGAAATTAACGGATATCACTGGCGGGCAATTACAATGGGGATTATCTGCTGCAGGATATTTAGACCCTGATTATTTTAAGTTTTTTCAGGAGCATGGTATACAATTGCTGAGTGGATATGGTATGACGGAAGCAACCGGTGGGATCACCATGACTCCCCCAGGGAATTATTTGGATAATTCGGTTGGAAAATCTCTGCCTGGCATAAAACTGAAAATAGCTGAGGACGGAGAACTGTGTATGCAAGGACCGTATGTTTCAAATGGATTTTATAAAACCAAAGATTCAGAATCATTTAAGAATGGGTGGTTCCATAGCGGAGATATTTTTGAAAAAAGAGGTAATCATTTTTTTATTATAGATAGAAAAAAAGATATATATAAAAATAGTCGCGGCCAGACGATCGCACCCCAAAAGATCGAGAATCTTTTTCAGGATTTTGATTCGGTGCAATCTGTTTTTCTTGCCGGTGATGGCCGGGAGTTTAATACGGTGCTCATTTATCCTGATAAGGAAAACATACCATATGATTTATATAATGTGGACAATCAGAAAATTCGTGATCTTTTCAGCGGCATGTTGGTATCGGTAAATAGTTTTTTATCAGCTTTTGAACGTATCGTGAATTTTGCAATTATTGATCGGGACTTTAGTATAGAAAAAGGCGAACTGACTCAAAAGGGAACATTTAACAGGAAAAATGTCCTAAAAAATTTTTCTAAAATGATTGAACCCATGTACGAACGAAACTATGTCAGCTTGCACTCAGGTACAAAAGAAATATGGTTCCCCAATTGGTTGATACGAGAAAAAGGTACTGTAAAAACAAATCTGAGTTGGGATGGCAATAAAATTTCTATAAAAGGACAAGACCAAACGCTAAGACTAATATGGACCGATTCAAATCTGCAGGTGGGCGAATTCAAATATCATACCGATTCGCAGATTCTGGATTTACAATCATTTGTTAATTCTCCAAATCTCTGGCTGGGGAATAATGAGTTTACGCTATTCACATCTGAAACTGTTTTCAGGATCAAAGAGGCAGACCTCACTACTGAGATTCGGGTCAAAATTGATTCTGATACATTTGCATTAACTAAGATCGATAAAAAAGATAATGAAAATGAAACCAATTCATTAGAAAAGATTCATCATTCCGTTCGTTCTTATCTTTCTAATGAGCAATCCTTTTTTGATGCCTTAATACATATCCTGAATCTTGATATCTTTGAATGGTCCGACGTTATCCTGGATACATTACTGCAATACCAAGAACATCCAGATCCAAATTTCAGGTTGAAAATGATCGAGGCCATTGCTCCAATATTATCGGGTGATTTTTTTATTAATCTCCTTGAAACTACTTATCACTATTACCGAAAAAACAATGGTAAGAAGGAGTTTGCATTTGATATTGATCGATTAACAGAATCGCAATACCGCTCTCTTATTCTATTTCTAAATGATACGCATGAAAATGTTAATGATCTGGAACAGGCTGATTTTGACTTTATTCAAACAGTGCTTTTCATGATATCAGAATATGGTGTGATCCATCCTACTCAATTTATTTTGGCTAGGTCGGAATTGGTCTCTTGGCAATTCTCTAATGTACCAAAACCGATCTATTCAGCTGCACAGAAGGCATATTACAACCTTGTAAACGGGTTTCGAACGTGGATTGGTCCCAATACATCCATAACAGTTGACAGAAATACACAAGAGGAATATTCTTGGAAAGATGTTATTGAATTTGATGATAATGTGCGTACTCGACATAAAAAGGTACTCTTGGAAACATTGAGTAAAACAGCGTTAATCAGAGAAGCAGTATTTATTTTTTCCTCCAATTGTCTAATTCAATTAGCTGATATCCCTAAAGAGGGTGTGTGGGTAACACACCTAGGAACAAAACACGGGAAAAGCGTATTTCGTGTACTCATACATACCCTGACACTTGGAACTCATAATCTTGTTATCAATCTAAATGAAGACCTTGACCGGAATTTTCTCGAAGATGAGATCCGGTGGCTCATTTTAATGGGATCCGGTTTCAAGGACAAACAGTTAGTTGAAAATTTTGGTGGTTACTGGCCAGAATACCTGTTGTATACGGAGGAATATATACCCGGAGAAACACTTATCCAGTATTTCAAACGAAATAAGGCTGAAATAAAGGATGAAACTGCCCTTGATCGGTGGCAAATGCGGTGGCTTCATTTTATATGGAACGGGATTCAGGCCTATTTGGAATTCTGGAGTCGAACAAATTTCAAGTTAGGAATTCAACCACCCATTCCAGATAATCTTATCATTCCGCCACATGATTATACTACTGGAACTCGTCTCATCTCTATATCAGGGCGGCAGGAAATCAAGTCTGTAGGTGAATATTTTCTCAACCTGTTTACGCTATTTATAGCCAAAACAGAATCACAATTCCCTGGATTAAAACATATGGCTGATTGGGAAGTGATCTTTACTGCTGCTCTTCAGGCAACAAAAGTGAAAAGGGGTATTCCGCTACTGGAAGAACTGGGAAAGGATCTCAAAAATCGTAAGCTTAAAAAACAATTTCGGGAAATTGGACTTACTCAGGACCGAATTAATAAGTTTATTAAAGAATTCGATAATTTTGGCGTTTTAACAAAACCAGTTGTTTTTGCCGCCTTAAGATATGAACGTTGGCTGGATTTAAATCCGGGAGCAACCGATCAGGCCAAGGCATCTATCCTGCGAGAACTCTACAATGATTATGATTTGAATTCATTGCTTGAAGAGTATCCTGAAACCCGCGTACGATTTTTTATGATGACCTGTCTAAAGGATTCAGGTCCTGAACTCACAAACTTTTTTCAATCCATAATCCAAGAAATGAGACGAAAAGAATTAAGCCCATGGAGCCTGAAAGATCGCATAGAGGATATCCAGCAAAAAACGTCCTTGACTGAAAAGGAAAAATATTTTCTCGCCAGAATGCTTTTCCCACATGTGGACGCTGCCGATTATGTAGAACTTGTCACTACAGCAAAAGGTGATAAGGAAAAATTAAACCTAATTTATGGAACAGAAGGTGCTGATGGTCAATTATATCGTATTCGCCCTCCTTTCCATCCAAAGGAAATAGCCCGTTTCTACTCTCTAATGACTAAAGAAACTTTATCTGGGACTTTTACTTCCAGTCATGAATTTCTATTTATTTTCAATTCTCGGAATAGACTGGTTGGCGGTCTATATTGGAATACTCCCAGTGATTCACGTATCCATTTGGAATGGATCATAATTCGCAACAAATATCGGCAATTACTGTTGAGCAAACGATTAATGACGGAATTTTATCACCGTATGAAACAGCGGGGTATCAAAGTCATTACTGTAGGGTTTTATTTAGAAAGCTTTTTCTATAAACAAGGATTTAAAATTGATCGACATTATGGCGGTCTGGTTAAAAAATTAAATTAATCTGTTTTACAGCAACTAATCGATCCCATAAAATTTAATACAGCATCAAATAAACCATAACCCCCGTAATAGAAACATATAACCATAAAGGCAGGGTTATTCTTGCAATTGTCCGATGTTGTTTGAGTTGAGAATTCCAACCTCGATAAAGCGTGAGCATGGCTAACGGAAGAATAACAACTGCAAGTATAATATGTGAAATCAGAATAATAAAATAAATGGTAGTCCAGTCCCCTGTGTAGGTCTTTGGGCCACTTTTAAACCAATGGTAAATCACATAGCTAATGAGGAAGAGCGCAGATGTCCCAAATGCAGTAAGCATCACATTTTTATGAAATTCCCGTTTCTTTTTTTTTATTAATAAAAAGCCCCATACAAGTAATATTGCTGTTGTTATATTTAATGTGGCGTTCAATTTAGGTAATAAGGATACATCCAGCACCCCTTCGATCCCATCCGGCCGTGGGCCTAAAATTAGAAATGCTACCGCCAAGCTCAAGACCGCAGAAACAATGTAAATAATTTTCACGAAGAAGCGATCTTGATCCACGTTTTTCAATAATTTAAGTCAACCAAGATTAATACCAGTAAACAAGGTAAATACATTACCGATACCTTTAACAGCAATTTTGCATTATTTATAGAATAATTCTTAATCAGCGGTAAACTAGCCATTAAATAGGTAATCCCGAATAACACAGCACCCCATAAATAGAGCGAACCCAAAACACCGGTAAAAACCGGTAAGACTGATATGGGAATCAATAAAAATGCATGCCAAATAATTTGGCGATTTGTCCTTCTGCCATCATTTTCCATCACAGGCAACATTTTAAATCCCGCTTTCGAATAATCATCCTTGCACATTAAGGCAATTGCATAAAAATGGGGGTGCTGCCATAAAAAAAGGATAGCAAATAAAATCCAAGCGTCCAAATTTACATGTCCAGTCGCAGCGGCCCAGCCTCCCAGCGGTGGTAGTGCCCCAGGCACAGCACCAATAGTCGTATTTAACCAGGTAATCCGTTTTAATGGAGTATATACAAAAATATAAAGAAAAGTTGTGAGAAACGCCAAAAAGGCTGTCAACAGATTGGCACCCAATAATAATATGATTAGTCCACATAAAACCTGGATCAGACCAAATGTCAAGGCAGTATTGGCACCAATGATCCCAGCTGGAATAGGTCGGGACCGTGTTCTTTCCATCAAGATATCAAAATCCCGCTCAATATAATGATTCAATGTACCGGCACCACCTGATACCATGGCCGCACCGAGCAAGGTCAGAATGAAATGGTAAGCCTGAATGATTCCTGCTCCACCGATATAGTAGCCTAGAGCGGTCGATATTAAAATCATTAAGGTAATCTTCGGTTTGGTCAGTTCAACATAAGCCTTAAACTTAGTTTTTGCGGGTTGCGGATGGCGTTTCATTTCAAGAATCTAAATTTTTTAAAAATAAGTTTAAATGAGCCTGCAGAATAGCAATACTTGCTTTATCGGTACCGTCATAATATTGTCGAATCCGTCCTTTATCATCGATAAGGACAAATTTAACTGAATGACCAGCAGGCAGATCATCGGAAAACAACATAAAACCATCCCGGGTTAATTCTTTTACTGATTTTATATCGGAACGAATAAATATCCAGCGGTCATCATTTACACCATTTGCATCTGCATAAGCAGCTAAAACATCTTCCGTATCAGTATCTGGATCAACAGTGACTGATACAAACTGAACATCTGGAATAGATCTGTATTGTTCATATAACCTGCTCATATTGGACGCCATTATTGGACATGGACCTGTACAACTTGTAAACATAAAATCCAGCACAGTTATTTTATTTCTAAAATTTTCCATTGTAAAGGTGTACCCATCATGAGTTTTAAATTGAAAATCCGGAACAGATTTAATAATCGGTGGAGGTGTTTGATGTGCTTGATCAGCTTTATTAATCACCCAGGTTGCACCTATCCCTAAAATCAAAATGAAAAGACCAGCAATATATACCGTATGAATTTTTTTCATCAGTTCAAGCGCGACATTTCCCAGGCTGTATATTGAATCACGCAAAGGCCTAAAATCAAGGACGCGAACCACATGTGGAATAACTGAATTAGAGGTTTCACATCAAAAAATACTAATGATTCACCTAAGATAATTTGAACAATAATCATTCCCAGCATGGCCTGTGCAGAACCAATGATCAACCTTGACGGATTTAAACTTTCTATGATTAGAATTTTTCTTATAAAATATGCTAAACCAACCAGAAAAATACCCAGGATGGTGTGCATGTATTTAAATGGGCCAAGCATCCTTAAAAGAAAGATGCTATTTACAAGGGGATTTTGATTCCGAATCATTTCCAGCCCGCCGCGAATCTCAGTGCCTATTATAATTTCGATTAAGACAATTAAACCTGTAGCATATATAAACCATTTCAAGCTATTTGGGTAGTCACTTTCAACCTCGGCACTTTTATGATACAGATAGTAAGATTGCAGTGAAGCATAGATAAGAAGCACCACAATCAATAAAGCTAACAGTAAATGGAGCGTAATTGTAAACGGATTTAACACTGTATCAACCAATACTCCCCCAAGCCACCCCTCTATGATTGTCAGGATAAAAGCTCCAATGACTGGAACCATTATTTTAATCTCCTTTCTGTAGCACCGTATGGCCAGATAACACGTGATCGTGATCATGAGTCCGGTTACAGCACCAAATAATCGATTGCAATATTCGATCCAGGCCAACACAACATTAAACTGATCCTGGAATTCCAGCGGGACCTGATCTAAACTGGTTGGAGGAATCCAGCGATCAAAACATTTTGGCCAATCAGGACAGCCCATTCCGGCATCGGACACACGGACTAACCCACCGACAAAAATAAGGAGGTAAGTCATCAAAATTGTAAGCACAGAAAATCGAAAAAAATATTTCATAAAAAGCCACCGAAATTATGGTAACTCATTCTTAGATAGCTCAATACTTTTATCGTATTATCCGTGGGGATGATATTAATTTTCGATCCAAATTTTCTCAGCTTTAATACCATAAACAAACCAAAATCACTATGATCCATGGCGAAAGCTTTGCACCAGATTGAGCCCGGAACTGCCTGTACGATTAAAACCACAGGTCAAGGGGGCGAGTTAAAGAAAGTTTTCTATTTTCCTACCAAATATGAAGTGCAATTAAACACCGGCGAAATCCATCATTATACATCACATGAAGTCATTTTTGAAGGATTTGAACATCCTGAAGTCAAATTAAAGACCCCTGAAATACCCCATGCTGGAATTGGAGATAAATGGTCTTCATGGTCCCCATTTATAGCCCGAAGCGAAATCAAACACCATTTTTCCACGACTAAAGAAATCATGTGGAAAATGATTACAAATCTGGACACATATAATATATGGTTCGTAGGAATCCAGCGTGCTTTACCAATTCTAAACTCAGACCGCTATGTTCATCAGTTTTCCTTTGACAAGTTTACTCTAGAACCAGGGGCGTTTTTTAAAATTCGTCCTGCATCTCTGGCACCCTATTTTAAATGCAGAGTTATGACCATTGAGAAAGAGAAAGAATTCGGGTTTGAATTCAGAACCACACCATTTTACAAAGAATATATTTCATTCAAGATTGATGAATCAAAGAAAGGTGTCTGGGTTACGTGCAGAAGAACTTCTAAGGGAATTTTTTCTCTATTATCTCTGTATAAATGGAACAGTCGCAAATCAATGATTTTGCAGCTACTATCCAATATTATACCTGAGGTTAACTTTGATAAAGATAAGGATGATTTAAGTACAGATAATGGAACAGCTTCACAATGGATTGGATTTGCTGCGCGCGAAGATTACATCAATTATGCTGTTAACATGGGGTTGAAAGGGGATATGGATATTATTAATTCTATCTCGGATAAACCTACCCGCGGCAAAGCAAAAGCAGCTTTGGTTCGTGCCAAACGTACCGGAGAATCTCCGCCAATGCCGGAGAAGCCCAAAGGCGGAGTATCGCCAGCCGAAGGAAGCACTAAAACCGGTTTAAGCGGTGAACCGCTTATTGCTTTTGTTGTTAACAAAGCTCTAGATGGGGATATGGACCCCCTCAATGCCATAGCAGAGAAAGTCACCCGCGGCAAAGCAAAAGCACTGCTTGTGAAAATCAAACGGGGTTCAGCAGAACGACCGGCAATGCCTGAACTTCCTTCGCATGATCAAGAAACTAGTCTTGTAACTCCAGAAGAATCTGAAGAACAGCTTATGGAACGACTTATCGCAAAGGGTCTGGAAGGTGATATGGAAGAGATTAATGCTCTAGATAACAAGGCATTACGGGGAAAAATTAAAGCTGCTATCGTCAAAGAAAAACGAGCTCAAAAAAAATGAACATGTCAGACAACAAAATATCAGGAATGACCACAACTCAACTGGTTTCAATGATCGCATGTACGATTTTACTCATTATATATATCACTTTAGTTACTTGGGTATTATGATCCATGGATTTCGAATGGTTTACTTTTTCCTGGCTCATGGAGCACTTGGAATGGGCGGTTGGATTACTTCTCATCGGGATAATAATCCTTTTCTTCTTCCCCATAATGCTTGGCTGGCAATTGAAACAGAGAGAGAAAGAATTATAAATAACACAAATGGATGCTCTCCCGCTCATATCAATCCTTGCTCTTATATTTGCCTTGATACTCATGAGTGAAGTATTCCGATTGAAAAGAGATCTGCGGAAATTGAAGAAACTTATGAAACACTTGCGGGACGATATGGAACTGCTGAAAAACACAGAAAAAAGAGAGGGTAAATAGAGTTTTATTTTTGCCGTCCGGTTTATTATGTCAGTAAGTTTTAGTCTTTAGAATTCCCTGGGAATATGGTTAACGTGGATAGTAGCAATCAAATATCTGGCAAGGAATCCAGCAGAATTTATGTTCTCTTTTATTCTTTTTTTTTGATTCCATTCATGATTGCAGTTTTTGGAGCGTTATTCTTTTTACTCTTTCGTTTTATTACCTTTGAAACAAATAGTGCTGAAGATCTTTTAAACCAGGTTAAGGTTGGATCAGCTTCGAAACGATGGCAGTCAGCTTTTGAATTAGCCAAAATATTAAATAACCCAGATCTGGTTCCGTTAAGCAACTCATTCAAAGATCAGATGATCTCGGCATACCAGCGTTCTATCCATGACGATCCTCTGGTCAGGTCATATCTTGCTATGGCTATGGGTGCTACAAGAGATACTACTTATGGATCAACCTTGCTGAATGGCCTTAATGATGATAACCTCGAATCTCAAATAGCTGCGATCCAGTCCGTAGGACTAATCGGTTACTCGCCGGCTGTCCCAGAATTGAAGGATATCACGATCAGATCAGAATCTCATAGTGAACGCCTGGCTGCCACAATTGCTCTGGGAATGATTGGTGATCAGACATCTATCCCGCATTTAACCAGTTTATTAGACGATGAAGAACCCAACATTCGCTGGGACGCAGCAGTCGCTCTCGCCAAGATGGGCAATAATTCCGGAGTTTCCATCATTGCAAGTCTATTGGATCGAGAATACCTCAACCAATTCAAGGAAGTTGATGAAATTGAGAAAAAACAAGTCTTGATGGTAGCCATACAGGTATCATCTCTACTTGTAGATCAACGATTCAAATCAAAACTGATTACCCTAGCTGAAACTGATGTGGATCTGAGTATTCGAGATGCAGCAATTAAAACCCTGGAAAAAAAGTATAGTGCTTCAATAACGTCTTAATATGAGTGAAAATAAACAAGCACCACGTGCTGCGGTTGGTAGTAGTACAACATCACCAGGGTCCGATAATAATGATATTCGCAGACGTGGGTTTTTCAGATGGCTTGCTTTAGGCTGGCTTGCATTTGCGGCAGCAACTGGCGGATTTTTCATTGTCATTATACGATTTCTCTATCCGAATGTATTATTCGAGCCTCCTCAAACGTTTAAGATTGGCTTTCCCGATGAATTTTCTCCAAACAGTGTTGATACGAGATTTAAAAAGAAACATAATGCCTGGGTCGTTCGAGATGACGAATCTATCTTTGCTCTTTCGACCACCTGTACACACCTTGGATGTACACCTAACTGGCTTCTAACAGAAAACAAATTTAAATGCCCCTGTCATGGAAGCGGATTTAGAATAACTGGCATTAATTTTGAAGGACCAGCGCCCAGGCCCCTTGAAAGGTTCAAGATTGGACTATTAGATGACGGACAGATCCTGGTAGATAAAACAAAAAGCTATAAGTGGGAAAAAGGGGAGTGGGAAAATAAAGACTCATTCCTAAAGGTATAGAATTTGGAAAAGCCTGATAATAAGAAACCATTGCTTGAACGAATGGGAGAGTCCCAGGTCTGGAAATCAATTATTCGATCCGGGGTTCCAAGAACAAGGCGTCAGCGCATGCATGCAATTCTTGGCAGTGTATTCTTGCACCTGCATCCAGCAAGGCTGCCAAAGCATGCGGTTAAAGTCGGTTATACATGGTGTATGGGTGGGCTCTCGTTTTTTCTTTTTGTAAATCTGACAATCACTGGGATATTGCTCATGTTTTACTACCGACCGACAGTAGAATATGCATTCACCGACATTATCGATCTTGCCGAACAGGTCCCTCTTGGTATAATGCGAGAACTACACCGCTGGACGGCGCATGCCATGGTTCTTATTGTATGGCTTCATATGGTAAGGGTTTTCATGACTGGGTCATATAAGCCGCCAAGAGAATTTAACTGGGGTGTGGGTGTGATTCTGATGACACTAACCCTGCTCCTATCATTTACAGGATATTTGCTTCCCTGGGACCAGTTGGCCATTTGGGCTGTCACAGTTGGATCAAATATGGCTAGGGCAACACCTTTTCTTGGTCATGAGGGGCCTGGAGCGGCTCTTTTAGCAATTGGTGATATAAATTTGATTCATGTGGGCTCTGATGTGCGCTTCGCACTGCTTGGAGGAAGGTTCGTAGGAGAAGCAACACTCCTACGTTTTTATGTGTTACACTGTATTGGAATTCCTTTTATTGCCATGATATTCATGGCAGTCCATTTTTGGCGCATTCGTAAAGATGGTGGAATATCGGGGCCATTATAAAACTTAGAAATTTTTATGAGTTTAGCTGCACTTAAATCTGTAATTGATGCCATTTCTGCGCCAACTATCAGTTTTACAATATTAACTGTGGCCTTCCCATTTTTCTTCCCACCAACAGACTGGTTTGAAAAAATCCATCGTAAACTGGGATTTTGGCGTTTATGGACAAAAAAGGGCGGCATAATTGGATTATTGCTGATTACAGCCTTTTTCGTATTAGGCTATTTTGATAAAAACTTCAATATCACACTAACAAAACCGGACAATTTCCCAATTGTTCTCTTGATATACTCCATGTTTTTTTATATCTGGCTTGGAATGTATAAAGCCTATCAGAATGATGAACGATTGGATGCAGGATTAAAACCTAATGAATATAATGACCCTGATGACAAAGTCCTGGTTTGGCCAGATCTGGTCTATATCGAGTTCATAGCGCTTATCCTATTTCAAGTATTTCTTATCGTTTGGTCCATACTGGTGGCTGCACCAATAGAAGAACCGGCAAACCCAGCCGCAACGCCAAATCCATCTAAAGCTCCCTGGTATTTCCTGGGTCTGCAGGAAATGCTTGTCTATTTTGATCCATGGTTGGCGGGTGTCGTTTTTCCAACAATGATCATATTAGGACTAATGGCTATCCCTTATATGGATATTAATAAAAAGGGTGATGGTTACTATACATTTAAAGAAAGGCGAGTTGGCATTTTCATTTTTATGTACGGTTGGATCGTTCTATGGCTGTTTCTCATAGTTATCGGTACATTTTTCAGAGGACCTAATTGGAACTTTTTCGGACCTTTTGAATATTGGGATACACATAAGGTCGTAGCCCTAAATAATGTGAATTTATCCGAATTATTTTGGGTTAAGTTATTAGCAAAAGGACTACCCAGTAATATCCTAATAAGAGAATCTTTAGGTTTTATAGCGGTGTTTGTTTATTTGTTTGTTTTACCAGTAATTCTTATTAAAACAAAACTAAAAGGCACGTACGAAACTTATGGTCCAACAAGATTTGTAAGCCTAATGATATTTGGTCTGGGGATGCTTGCACTGCCAATTAAAATGTACCTGCGATGGGCAATTAATCTGAAATATATTGTTGCAATCCCTGAATGGTTTTTCAATATCTAGTTTAATTTTCAAGAAACGTAAATGTTTAAAAACGACGAAAGATATTGGGATATAAACCAACTAAATAAGTGGTTCGGGATTTCATCTCTGATATTTCTTATTTCTATGGTTTGGGTGTTTATTGATGACAATGATGATGAATTTAAAATCTACCAGAAAGAGTTCAGAAAACTGCAGATCGAAATAACCCAAAAAAACCTGGATAAAGAATTAGGCGCTGTAAAAGATAGTAGGGAAAAATTCGAAGAAAGGCTTGTTGCTACGCAAGAGATTTACAGTTCACATGCTAATGAAGTTGCATCAATCGAAAAAGCGCTAAGCGACCTTCAAGGAAAATTTTATAAAGCAAATATGAATTATCAGGGACAAAAAGCAAAAGTAGATGAAATTAAGTTTCTGGTCGAAAGCGAAAATGTTCATGAAAACTCCCACGAAAAGAGTCACCGGGACAACTATAATAAAGCACTGGTAAAACTAGACGGATTAAAACTAACAAAAGAAAATTATGAAATAGAAATCAAAGATAATGAAGAAAAATTAAAAGGCTTGAATAATGAACTAAAAAAAAGCCAGGAAGAACTAGATTTTATACTCCGTGATGTTACCATAGCTGATGGCAAGTTAATATCATTAGATAGGTCGAGAATGAGTTTTCTAAATAGAATCGGTGATATTGTCAGGGACTTACCAATTCTTGATTTTATGGACCCATACTACAAGGTCAATCAAATCGTCGTAAAGGATGTACATTATGATGTGAACTTTACTACCATGCCGGTAGTAGACCGCTGTACAAGCTGCCATCTTGAAATTAGCAATCCTGATAATATTGATGCAGAACAGCCCTTTACCACACACCCAGATCTGGATCTTTATCTCACAAGTTCTTCGCCGCATCCATTAGAGTCTTTTGGCTGTACATCGTGCCATGCAGGACGAAGCCGGGGTACATCCTTTGTATCTTCCGCACACACACCAAACTCAACAGAGCAAAAACACGATTGGGAAGAAAAACACGATTGGGAAAAAATTCACCACTGGATGCAACCAATGTTCCCAAAAAGATATACACAGGCAAGCTGTTTCAAATGCCATATGAATACTAGTGATCTGGCTGGTGCAGAAAAATTAAACTTGGGGCTTACATTGGTGGATAAAGCAGGCTGCAATAGTTGCCATGTTGCTGGTAATTGGCGTTCTTCAGGCAAAACGGGTCCTGATCTCAGGAAAATTAATGAAAAGTTGAAACCCGACTGGGTTGCCAAATGGATCAAGAACCCGCGAAGTTTTCGCTATAATACACGTATGCCAAGCATATTTGAGCAAGACAACCAAACAACAGAAAAAATAGCCAAACGCAATATTAATGAAATTGCTTCTATAACTCACTATCTCTTCAACAATAAGCACCTTGATAATGGAAAAACAATCAATAAGTATCTGGGCAATCCACAAAATGGTGAAAAAATATTTCAAACTGTCGGCTGCATGGGATGCCATATCAGCGAAACCGATGCATCGCTTGCTCCATCACCAACAACATTTTCTAATTTGACCAAACTACAAGGGCCGAACCTGGTTGGAATGGGATCGAAGGTATCCGCTGAATGGCTCTATAATTGGCTTAAGAATCCACATGATTATATGGCTTCTACCCGCATGCCAAACTTGCGGCTTAGTGATCAAGAAGCTAAAGATCTTACTGCTTTCCTGCTGGATAGCAGGATTTATGAATTTGATAAATTAGAAACACTAGAGTTGGATACGATTGTCTTAAATGAACTAACTGTGGATTGGCTACGAAAAATGAATCCAGAGAAATTCGCTGTTGCAAAAGCATCAAAAATGTCAACAAAAGAAAAATTAGCCTTTGTTGGAGAAAAAAGTATTCGACATTATGGCTGTTTTGGTTGCCACAACATTGATGGATTCATGGATGCCAAACCTATTGGAACTGAAATTACTTATCAAGGCTCCAAAACTTTAGATAAGTTGGACTTTGGTTTGTTGCATGACATAGAACATACAAATTTCGCTTGGATCGAAAACAAGTTGCGTACCCCGCGAATATATGATAGAGGTAAGGAAAGTGATCCACTTGATCTCTTAAAGATGCCTAACTTTTATTTCACTGAAGATGAAATTGAAGCTATCACAACAGCTATTTTAGCATTTAATACAGATGGGGTCGGCAAAGATCTTCTAGCACATGAAAACCTACCCAAATATAACAAAGATGGTCATCGACTAGTGAAAAAGTACAATTGTCAGGGGTGTCATCTAATAGAGAATCGCGGCGGACAGTTAGTGGAACAAATTGGGCCTGCTGAATATGGTCCCCCAAACCTAAATACAGAAGGAAAAAAAGCGAACCCTAACTGGCTTCTTAGCTTTTTCAATAAACCAATAACCATTCGCCCCAACATTCAGGTTAGAATGCCAAGCTTTCACCAAATCAACGATAAGGAGTGGGATACTATCATTAAATATTTTCAAGGTATTGATGATGAAAATATCGGTTACAGAGCTGATTATATTGTAAACGAAAAAAGTACTGAATTTCATGCTGGGGAAAAACTCCATGAATTAGGAGCTTGTAATAACTGCCACTTCTACGGGACAGAATTTCCAATACAAACCGCATCAACATGGGCAGCAAACTTAGCCATGACAAAGGTGCGCCTTAATCCAGATTGGGTAGTAGAATGGCTAAGGGAACCTCAGGATATTATGCCCGGCACCAAAATGCCGGCACCCTACATACCCACTTCAGATATTCTGGATGTGGATGATGCAGAAGCTACCTGGGGCAACAATCTTGTAAAATTGAGCGGTAATCAGGATGCTATGCTGGAAGGATTGCGGGATTATTTGTGGACCATTGATGGGAAAATAGATATCTCTCAGGAGGTGAAGGATTATTTCGAAGAGAACGGATATGATTTTTCCGATGCAGACGATGAAGATGAATGGGATGAGGAAGATTGGTAAAAGCACCTGCATATTTATTTATAAAAAAAGCCCCTACAATTGTAGGGGCTTTTTTTGGAACAGAGTCATTCAGAGCAAAGCAAAGAATCTACATTGAATTAGACCGAATCATTATTTCAGTTACCCGAGAAGATTCTTCACTCCCCGATTTCAGCGGTTCGTTCTGAATGATTTTATAATTTCATCAAAACTTCTATAGCATTTTTTACGTCACCGGCTCTCCAGACATCTCCCGGCCAAGAGCCAACCACTTCCCGGTTTGGTCCAATTAAAACGGAGCGAAGTGTATGGCCAATCTTCCCTTCCTCAATGCCCCAAAAGTCACACCCTGATTGTTTCGCCAATCGGTAAACATCTTCAATGTGATTTGTACTGGACCACACCGTCCAATTGTCATAGCCTGAAATCGCCGGACCATAAAAGTCCTTTAATATTCCAGGACTGTCATAAAGATAATCAAAACTGACCACAATGAACTCAACTTCATCGCTAGATTGAAATGCCTTTGCAAGTACCTCGTTTTTTATGACTACTGCTGGACACATAGTGGGCATCGGACAGCGAGTAAAAATGAAAGATAAAAACCGGTATTTCCCATCGGAGTCAGACAATCGTACCAATGAACTGTCCAGATTTAATAAAGTCACATCATCAATGGTCTCGCCGATCTTTCTTTCAGCATATTCTCCATCTTTAAAAAAACCATTCTCAGTCTCAGGAAGTTGCCCCTTACCAATAACCCTGAAATTCTTTGCATAAGTAACTGTATCCGCCCAGATAAATTCAAAGTGGATGCTGTCGCCGATAGAAAGTCCATCGAAATCTTTCAAGTCTTTTAAGTTAAAAGGCATGACCATGGGCATCATTAGGTCAGGAATTGTATCATGGTCCACCACTACAATTTTTTCACCTGGTTTCAAATCGACAATAACCCCTTTTACGGGGTATGTCTTTACCGGATCAGAACAATGAATTCCAAATAAGGTAATCGCAAGGAATGACAGAAATCTTATTTGAATCATGTTCAAGCACAATAAAAAAGGTGGGGCATCATCCGCCTTTTAAAATAAGACTGCTTTGGTATTATTTTTTTTTAGGACGTGTAAAGGTAAAATCTTTAGTTACAGCTTCATCACCTACATTAACAGTGGTTGTCAGTTGATTTTTTTTAAATTTCTCCTGCCAGCAAACCATTTCATAGGTCCCAGCTGGTATATTTTCGATTAAATAATTACCATTTGTATCTGTGACAGCGAAGTAAGGGTGATCTAAAACTAAGGCCCAACTTTTCATCCATGGATGTACGTCACATTTGATGTAAAATGGATCTTCTGGTTTTTCAAATGTTGATTTTCTCTCTTTCACAACTTTTGGCATTGCAAAATTAAACTCCTTATTTATCTTCGGCATGGCGTGGATATTGTGCAGAGTTAGATCGCTATTTTTTATTAATAGTTCCTGACCAGCCTGCATGCCGAAAACGTGGGGAATGTAAATGCATCCTTTTTGGTCAATAACAGCAGGTTCTTCAGAGATTCCGCCAGAATACTCAACATTTCTGAGCCATATCAAACATTCTGCCAAATCCCCAGCATCATTGACTTTGAAACTTTCAGTATATACCGGTCCGGAGTGAGCAGAACCACAGACAGGATCGGCATCCATTCTTAATGTTTTTTTCTTAGGCGGCTTACCATCAAACTTTACATGGCCTTTTAACGAACCGGCATGTAAATAAATAGATATTGTCGAAAATAACAGTACCGTTGCAAGAAACCTGATTAGATTCATTTTATTCCTTCCATTTAGGTTTCGAATTTAAATTTTTATCTGGTTCCCTTCAAAGGTATTAGACCAATCAATTTATCAAAAGTTAGAAAACCACTAGTGGTTTTTGGTCTTAATTTTCATCAACAAACAAGGTTGCAAATGTGGTTATTCATGATCATTTGTTATATCATGATGGCCAGTAATTTTCTCAACATTTTACTGACCGGATTGATGGGGTATTTTAAATTTACTGTTTGGGGTGCAACCCATGCCCGGTTCGCAATTTTTACTATCCTAGTATTTATTCTAACAGAAACTTTAGTGATGTTCTTTTTTATAGCTACTGGAAAAAGTATAAAACAGATGATACAGGACGGCCGCGGGGATACCAAACATTGGCAGCGAGTTAAAAAGGTCAAGAAATGGGTTTTTCCGCAGATCATTCTTACAATAATACTGGTTGGAGCTGTATTTATCCATGGTGGAGTTGTTGACAACAACCTAGCCCTTTCCTGGCTTCACGGTCCCTTATTTCTACTTGCATTTTTCCAGCACATGTGGTCTCTAGTTATAAAGAACCGCTCATTCAGAGAACAAGTCAATATAGCCGCAGAAATATCTAAAGAATTGGAATAGCTATGTACTATATGTCTAAAGGGTTAGAACTCCTGGGAATGATCGTGATTGTAACCGGTTTTATTGTGAAATTTCCTGGTTTAATGGACCCAAAACTGCTCATAGTAGGCTTAGCATGCTTTGGTGCAGGATGGATCATAGAAAAATACACCCTTCAATAAATTTCTTTCTATCATTTTAAACATTATATCTTAACTTCGCCGTCTAATTTCTTCCGTTATCCATGGCAATATATAATCATTTAAAAGGCATACCTGAACTGCCGGATTTACCACATATAAAAAAGAAACGCCCCAAGGAAATGGCAGTGGTTGATGAAGACAACTGCACCGGCTGCCTAGCGTGTGTACCCTTCTGTCCAGTAGATTGTATAGAATCCGTTCCAAAGGAAAAATACGACATCCCAATACCACCTGTGCAAGTTCGCTTTAATGAATGTATCGGCTGTAAGGTATGTGCCCGGGTCTGCACAAAAATGACCTGGGATGCAATTCGAATGATTAATATAGATACCTTTGAAGAACTATATAATATTACGATTGACTAAATAAATACCGGAGAAAAATACTGAGCTCTGATTCACACCACCAGGAAGGTTTCATACGAAAGTATATTTTTTCAATTGACCATAAGATAATTGCTATTCAGTATGGTGTCACTTCCCTGCTGTTTCTTTTTTTTGGTTTCTCCCTGATGATGGTCATGCGCTGGCAGTTGGCCTACCCGGAGACCGTAATTCCATTTCTTGGATATCTGTTTGGCGAAGCAGGTATTATGCTTCCGGAGCAGTATAATTCCCTAGGAGCTATGCATGGCACTATTATGATTTTTCTTGGGGTAGTTCCGCTTGCAGTTGGCGCCTTTGGGAATTATGTGGTTCCACTCCAGATCGGAGCACCAGATATGGCTTTCCCCAAACTGAATGCCGCCAGCTACTGGAGTTATTTTGTTGGCGGAGTCATCATGGTGGCCAGTTTTTTCATGCCCGAAGGCGCTGCCCGATCCGGGTGGACATCTTACCCACCTTTATCTATTTTTGAATCTGGACAAACTATGTGGCTCATTGGCATGGTGTTTTTGATTACATCTTCCTTGCTAGGTTCAATGAATTTCATTACAACAATCATACAACTTCGCGCACCGGGGCTTACCTGGATGAGACTACCTATTTTCGTATGGGCTCAATTTGTATCATCTTTTTTATTGGTATTGGCATTCCCCCCGCTCGAAGCAGCAGCAATATTGCAATTAATGGACCGTATCGCAAGTACAAGTTTCTTTATGCCCAGCGGTTTGGTCTACGCTGGAGCGCCCGTTGATGTATCGGGATATGGCTCACCATTGCTCTGGCAACATCTCTTCTGGTTCCTGGCTCATCCCGAAGTATATGTTTTGATTTTACCTGCCATGGGTATTGTGGGCGAAATATTAGCCAATAACACGCGAAAGCCAATCTGGGGATATAAATCTATTGTTTTTGCCCTAGTTATCCTTGGATTTCTCTCTTTTATTGTTTGGGCACACCATATGTTCTTGACTGGCATGGGTCAGGTTATGAGCAGTTTTTTCCAGACCACTACAATGATCATTTCTATTCCATCCGTCATTATTTTGACAGCTTATTTCATGTCCCTGTGGGGCGGCTCAATACGGTTTAATACCCCCATGCTGTTTGCACTGGCATTTCTGCCAATGTTTGGAATTGGCGGCCTTACCGGCCTGCCGCTAGGATTAGCAGCCGCAGATATCTATCTTCATGACACCTATTATGTGATTGGCCATTTTCATTATGTTGTTGCACCAGGTACCCTTTTTGCGTTATTTGCAGGCATCTACTATTGGTTTCCCAAGATCACCGGTAGAAAAATGAATGAGGCATTAGGCAAGCTTCATTTCTGGCCATCATTAATTTTCATGAACGGTGTTTTTATGCCCATGTTTATTCAAGGACTGGCGGGAGTGTCAAGAAGGTTATATGATGGCGGAGAGATGTATGCCCACGCTTCAGATGTACTGCAATGGAATGAATTTATGTCAATTTCTGCATTTTGCCTTGGTGCAGCCCAGATTCCATTTATTATTAATTTCTTCATGTCCATATTCGTTGGTGAAAAAGCGGATAGAAATCCATGGAAGTCCACCACGGTTGAATGGGCAGCTCCATCTCCGCCTATAGGACACGGAAATTTTGACACTAAAATAATCGTTCACCGTGAAGCCTATGAATACGGTGTGCCAGACGCGAAAAATGATTTCACTCCCCAAACGGAAGAAACCTGAGGAAAGATATTTTGGAAATCCCTTATATAGTTGACGAGCGTGAAGATACTGGTTTAATCAATTCCAAACTAGGGATCTGGATTTTTCTGGCATCGGAAGTGATGCTTTTTGGCGGGCTATTTTCCGCCTATGTTTTCCTGAGAATGGCTGCCCCTCCGGGAGATTTTGCCCACTGGGGCGCCGAGCTGAATGTACCCCTGGCCACCCTTAATACCCTGGTGTTGATTACATCTAGTGTCACCATGGTTATGTCATGGGCATCCCTAAAACTCAAGGATTTTGAAAAATATAAAATATATATGGCGCTAACATTATTATGCGCAGCTATTTTCCTTGTGGTAAAATACTTTGAGTATACCGCCAAGTTTCACCATGATATTTTTCCATCGTCCAGTACCTTCATGGCAATCTATTTCACGCTTACGGGGCTTCATGGTCTGCATATTATTGGTGGTATGATTGTGATAACATATTTATGGATGCCCTTTGGAAATAAAATATGGCATACCAATCCTGAACATTTTACGAACCGCGTTGAGGTAATAGGATTATACTGGCACTTTGTGGATCTCGTTTGGATCTTCCTGTTCCCTGTACTCTACCTGATTTAGGATAAAATAATGAGTGACCACGATACAGTATCAATCCAAGAACATATTCGAGTCTATTTGACGGTATTTGGTGCACTAGCTGTTTTAACTGTTACTACAGTATTAGCTTCGTATCTGGACATCAGTACATCAGAAGCAATATTCCTAGCGTTAGTTATTGCATCGGTGAAAGGATCCCTCGTTGCAGGCTACTTCATGCACCTGATCTCGGAAAAAGCTACAATCACATGGATACTGATGATGACAGCGTTATTTTTTTTCGTACTGATGTTTCTGCCATTAATGTCTATAACAGATCAAGTCAATATCTAAATGATATCACTTAAAACATTTCATTTTTTTTTCATTGCTGTTTCTACCATATTGACCTGCTGGTACGGAGTATTTGAAATGACTACTCCTACGAATCCAGGTTTTATTTCATTACTGCTTGCCGGGTGTTCTTTTGCAGCAACAGCAGGTTTATGCATTTATGGTCTATCAATTCTTAAAAAATTCAAGAATCTATAATAACTATGAATAAAATCATTTCAATCTTCACTTTTACGTTAATTATGTTTTTTATTGCGGAACCAATACAGGCTTGTGCAACCTGCTATGGTGCTACCGACGCAGCAGCAACTGAGGGGCTGAATTGGGCTATTATTTCATTGCTGGGAACAACCGGTGGTGTCTTAACCGGAATTATTATAGCCATCATTTCCATAGTGAAAAAGGCCGAAAAACACGGTAAAATAATTGAAAAATAAAAAAGGATAATTTTGCTAGGACTACTTCAACACTTTGGTTTACCTGTTAATGCATCAATTCAGGGGGAACATATTGATAATGCCAATGTACTGATGCACTGGCTGATGCTGATATTATTTATTGGTTGGGGTGCATTCTTTATTATAAGTCTGGTCAGATTTCGAGCGTCAAAAAACAAGACTTCAGATTATACCGGTGTGAAATCTCATATATCTTCACTGCTTGAAGCTGCGGTTGCCATCATTGAGATCATTGCTTTATTCGGTTTTTCATATCCGGTTTGGGCTTACAGGGTGAATGAAGTTCCTGACACCAGGGACGCTGAAAATATCAGGGTAGTAGCCCAGCAATTTGCCTGGAATATTCATTATCCCGGCAAAGATGGCTTATTTGGAACCACACGATCTGATCTAGTAGATGAACAGGAAAACCCGATTGGTCTTGATCGTGGCAGTCCAAACGCTTCCGATGATTTTTTCACTATCAATCAACTCCATATTCCAGCGCACAAAAAGATACGAATTGATTTAACCACTAAAGATGTAATTCATAATTTTAAATTACCTGAGTTACGTGTTTCGCAGGATGCTATCCCCGGCATGGTGATCCCGGTACATTTCGAGGCTACTATGACATCAGAAGAATTTTTAGAAACCGTCAAAGGCACCCCTAGAGAAGGCAAGGGTTTAGAAATTTCATGTGCCCAGCTTTGTGGTTTAGGCCACTACCGTATGAAGGGTTTTTTAACAATACATGATCAAGATGGATATCGTGTCTGGCTGGATGAAGAAGCAGAATATCTGCTTGAATCCGGTGATGATGAAGATGATTGGGGCGACGACGAAGATTGGTAAGTTCTAGGCTAGTAGCTAAAGATTAATAAATCATAAACTTTAAATAATGCCGCTGAAAAGCGGCTCTTTATTTCTGTGCCGCGGAAAGGACTCGAACCTTCACGCCCGTTAGAGCACCAGATCCTAAATCTGGCGTGTCTGCCAATTCCACCACCGCGGCAAAATGAATAGAAAAATTACAAAGACGGCAAAATAAAAAGGGCAGTAAAACCTGCCCTTTTTTATTCTGAAATATTCGTATAAAAAGATTATTTCATCAGTATCATTTTTCGGGTAAAGGTTTTGTCACCTCCATGAAGCCGGTATAGATAAACGCCAGCACTCACAGGATTTCCAAAATCATCCGTAGCATACCAAACAGCGGTTTTGCGACCCGCCAACTCAACATCATTGATCAATGTTTTCACCTTACGACCCATTAAATCATAAATAACCAGCTGAATATCACTCTCGGCGGGCAGATCATAGGTGATGAGTGTTGCCGGGTTGAATGGATTCGGATAATTGGGATGAAGTGCAAATTTACCAGGAAGAACCACATCTGCACTACTGGATAGACTTACAGTAAATTGCCCAAAACCTTCAGCAACGGATGTAACTGGATTTGCGCCATCGTCACCGGTCGCTACTGACTCGAACAGGAGCATCACACTTGGGTTTTGAATATTTTGATTCATCTCAACATCAACGCGAAGGATGGGTCCTTCACCCGGCATGATACCTGTTGCAAAATCATAGCCAAGAAAATAGAACATTTGATCGTCATCTTCTCCGGAACTACCATCAATGGTTCCATTCTCGAACCTGTCCAAAGGAGTAATTCCTGTTACTGTTAAATACTCTGGTACATCAGCAATACGCAGTTCTAGAATAAATGCATATGCGGTATTGGTCATATGGATATCGAACGAACCTGTGCCACCTGGTGTCAGACCTCCGGTCACATTATGAATACTATACGCCACCGGCGGTTGCCCGATATAAACATCAGCTGGAGATCCAACCGTATGCATGGGCAGGTTATTGATATCTGCAATCACTGTTTCACCAAATCCCAGTGTAATCATTTCGCCTTCAGGAGAGCCATCCAGCATATCCAAATTAATATTTGCTAGATGTCGCAAGCCTGGAGGAATCGGTTGGGATAGTGTATTGTCATAAAGAAGGATTCGATATGCGGCACCGATTTGATCACCACTAATTGACCAGGTGCTGAAATCGATCAAATCACTGACTTCCAACCCAGCTCCCATCATAAAAGGCGGATCGGCAATAATATCGATCTGGATACCAAACACAGGTTGAGTATTCTGTAAAAGCAGAGAAGATGTCATCTGCGCTCCGGGTATGCCATACCCGCCAGTCAGGGTTAGATACTGGGTTTCAATAGTGACTTCATAGACGGCACTTTCAGCGGTCCAATTCATTTCAACATAGTTAATATCCTGGACGCTGGCATCAGCATAGGTCAAAGTAACCGTAGTGTCCGCATCAGAGATTGGATATACCACTGCCCGGCAAACGACACCATCTCCCGGTTCCAAAGGTTCACCGAGACTGATACCTGTGATTGCCATGTTCCCGTTGGCCACATCTACAATCTCCAGGGCCCAACTTTGGGTCCTCTCGGTTGTCAGTACAAACACGCTATGCAGGATATCCGGCCAATCCTCGATCTCAAAATAAAACAGCCCTACTTGTGATTCATTATTCAAATAAAAATTCAATGTATCCATTTGTCCGGACAGGGAAGCACCATCATCCATCCAGAGTTCTACCCACTCTACAGGGGTCGCTTCAACCGTGTTGGTGGGGCCAGATTCAACACCGGAAGGGTAAACCGCTGTTACATAATAGTAGTAGGTGGTACTGTTAACAACATTTTCGTCCAAATAAGATGTCTGATCACCGTCAACAGATTCCAGGAACTCGAAGTTTTGATCATCGCCAACTGATCGGTAAATATTATACTCATCAATATCAACCGGCCTGTTTTCAGGCGGTAGCGGATTATCTAAATCAATTCTCCAGTCAAATGGGACACCGCTGGGATAGGTCCCAACCACTTCTTCCTTATCAGCAGTAACAAACCATTGTCCCAATTCTGTCAATTCAAAATGCAGGTTCCTTGATACCTGTGCACTTGAGAATGTGATCAGAATATCATCAACGGCCCAACCGGAAGCCCAGGCTCCATTATCATTCCCATGGAAAGCAATAGTGACATTCTGCTGGTCACCATATTCGGAAAGATCCACCGCAGTCATGACCCATTCAGTGGCAGCAGAAACTGTATGAACTACTTCAAAATTAACGCCATCTGTACTCGCTTCTACCGTGGCGATCTCACCATAAGCACCATCGTAATATGACGCAAAGTTCAGGATTACATTCGTGGCACCGGACATATTAAACGATGGCGTTAGTAGATAATCATTACCATCATTATCAGGCGTATTCTCACCATTAAACCCGTCATCATTAGTTACCGCGTAATACGTATGGCTGGGAATGGTCCAAAAAGCGCTCGAACCATTTTCCGTCACGTTCCAGCCATTACCATTGGTAAGCACAGTCCAGTCTGCTGGAATTTCTCCACCTTCAAAATCTTCCGTAAATTCAGGCGGAATCGGTCCGTATGGCGGATCCCAGGTTAATAGAACCTGTGCATCCATTCCTGACTGCGCTGCCAGATTATGTGGCTC
>DTUG01000137.1 GCA_012964275.1 Fidelibacterota bacterium
ATAAAGCAGTGAATGACGGTCAGTGGCACCATACGGCCGTAGTCTGGGACTATTCCGGAACTGGCACTGATGGGACAGGTATGATATATGTTGACGGTGTACGGGGAATATCAAACAACAGTTATGATGCTGAACCAGGGGATGGTGCTGAACTTGCCATTAAAATAGGTGCTCCCAATTTCCAAGCCAGAGAAGCGTTCAATTACTTTTCCGGAATGATACATGAGCTCAGAATCTGGTCAACAGCTAGGACTGAACAGGAAATAGTTAGCCAAATGTATGAAACACTTTTTGGGCAATTTACCGCTTTGCATGGTGGACTAAAGCATGATGATCTCATAGCTGCCTGGAGAGATTCATCAGGTACTGATGATCCCGGTATGCTAAATACCGGTAGACCTATCTACCGCAGCACAGATGTGGTAATCGATACGACTATAGAATATTTTACGGGGGAGTACTATAGGAGTTCCAAAGGCGCATCTCCAAAATTTGGCAACCTGGTCCAAGTGCGAAATGATACCTTGATTAATTTTCAATGGAAAGGTGAAAGCCCGGATCCTTTAATGATCCCGGTTGATAATTTTCAAGTTAGATGGACCGGACAATTCTACGCTAAATTACGCGGTGAGTATAAATTCAGAACACATTCTGATGACGGTGTCAGGCTATATATCAATGAAAAACTTATTATCGATGATTGGGTTAACCATGGTGCCCAAAGCCGTAAGGGTTCTATTTACCTAGAATCCGGTTTCCAAAACGTTAAACTGGAATACTATGAAAACGTAGGGGGCGCGACCTGTGAGTTATACTGGACAACTCCTTTTTCTGCCGAAGCGCATCTACAGCCTCTAATTTACCAACTCTCAGCCAGTGCTTCCAGTGCCAGTGAGGGCGATGAAGTTGCAAAAATATCAATAGATTTAACATCTAGGTCTGGTAAAAATATAACTCTCGCAGTTGCAACAGAAGACAGCACGGCAAATGGCAACGGGAAAGATTATTCATCATTGAGTAAAACCTTTACAATTCCTGCGGGTGGAAAAAGGATCACTTTCCCTATTCAGTTATATGATGACAGCATGGATGAATACGATGAAGTCTTTAGGGTCAAAATAATGGAAAAAAGCGTGTCGAATGCGAATGCAGGTATTACCAGGACCCATAGGATAATAATTTTAGATGACGATGAGCCCCCATCGGTACAGTTCCAATCAGCATCATCGTCCATTGCCGAATCTGGCGGCAATCAAATCGTAATATTGACACTATCTGCTGTAAGCGGTAAAGATATCACTGCATACTATGCGGTTGATAAAAAAAGCACAGCAACACAGTTTAAGGACTACTTTTTAAATAGAAGTTCAAACTATGTTCTTCCTGGACCACATGGAACCTTTAAGGGTGAATACTACAGTGGAGGTTCTGGGGGTGAAAAGCCAGTATTTGGTAATCTCGTCTATGTGAGAGAAGATTCTATAATCAATTTCCAATGGAAGGATGACAGCCCCCACCCTTCTATCTCAAGTTCTAATTTTCAGGTACGATGGACCGGGGATATATATGCCGAATTGCCCGGTGATTACAGTTTTAGGACACACTCTGATGATGGCGTCAGGCTATATATCAATGATTCACTGATTATTGAAGACTTGCTTGTCCATGGTGACACAAGCCATTACGGATCTATTTTTCTAAAACCGGGGGTCCACAGACTCAAGCTTGAATATTTTGAGTATCATGGATGGGCAACATGTCAATTATACTGGGACCCGCCATCTGGTTCGGAATCGCTAATAACTCCTCTATCGAATGGGCTCTATGCCTTTTTCCCTGCTGGCATTACCAGGGATACCCTGAACGTTGGAATTATCAATGATTCTACAGATGAGCATAAACAGACCATTACATTAAAACTAACTGAACCTGTTAATGCGACTGTCGGTTCTGCAGGATACCATACTATTACAATCAATGATAATGATCCTCCACCATCTGTCGCTTTTGATACCGAGAAAACGAGCGAGTATGAAGTTCAAGGGAAATACCCCTACTATATAGGCCTGTCATTATCAGACATTTCCGAAAAACATGTGGCCGTAGGCTGGACTATCAGTACCTATGGAACGAATGCCAGGGCTAATAAAGACTTCAACGTTAATTTTTGGCCTATTGACCCACCGTCAGTCATACCAGACCAAGACAAAGGCACAGTCTCTATAAAACCAGGTCTGCCAGGCGGAGCGATAGGTGTTCATATATTACACGATTTAATTGATGAAAAAGATGAAACCATAATATTTAATCTCAAACCAGAACCTGAAAATGCATCTTTGGGGGTCATGACACGCCACAATTTTACAATCATAGATAATGACGATAAGCCACTGGTTGAATTCAGCGGGGATGACCATGGAAACAACAGGAAGGCAGCAACTGGAATTGATTTAAGCAGTACAACCATAGGTATTATTGAATTAGGCGGCGATGTGGATTTATTCCGGATTGAGCACAAAGTACCAATGACTATCCTTGTATGGTCAGGAGGCAGCACGGATCTTTATGGAGAAATTCTTGATGGAGCCGGTAATGTGCTTGCTTCTGATACTGACGGCAGGGACTCCAATAATTTTAAGATAAAAATACCCGTTCTGCCCAAGGTCACCTATGTTCGTGTGAAACACAATAAACCTGCCGGGACTGGCGAATATTCACTCATGGTGGAATCGTCCGAACAGTATGATAAATCTGCTGATGAATTGGTGCTGAATAAAACACAGGCATATTTTCATCCGGGCCACATTGTATATGTAGCAGATAAAACCGGTGTAGAATCATTTAACGTACAAAGGGTGCAGGTGGATGTGGTATCTATTGATCTAGATTTAAAGCGATTCATCACGATTTATGTTAATGATTCATTACTCATCAATCCTTCCCTCTGTTACGTGCCAAGCTATGGCAGATATGAGAACCTGGGTGTTATACAAAAAAACTATATTTCAAACCCTTTACAAATGGAAGGCCTGCCCCGATTTTTACCTGAAGAAATGTTGGATCATTCCCTGGTTTTTGGCGTCGTGAGAGATTTCCGCACCAGGCAACCCGTATTTGGCGCTGAAGTGCGTGTTTTTGGTCAACCAAGCCCAGCACAAGGCAGTGCAACCACACTTATCAGTCTGACTAATGGTGAAGTATGGGGAGGCGGTAAGCAACTGCCGACTAAACCATCTATGTTTAGTTTCCCTAAATCTGCTGATCGGCTCGTTGAAAAAGGACGTCGTATAACCAGCCTTGATGGAAAATTTGCGATTGCGGTCCAGGATACCGGTATCCTTGTTGTACGCGCAGAATCACATCTCAGTAATTATCGTATCCAGGAAAAAGAAGTTAGACTCAAACACCAACGAGGTGAATATTACAGTGCGGATATCTGGCTGTTGCCAAAATAATTTTGGCCATTCCAATATCTATTTTTCTTCTTGCAGTTTTTTTAAATATAAATACCGGTATGAATCAATCTGAGTTTGCAACCCTGGGCGGGGGTTGTTTCTGGTGTGTGGAAGCTGTCTATCAGCGTGTGGATGGAGTTTTATCAGTAAAACCGGGTTATGCTGGAGGTCATATAAAAAATCCCACCTATAAGGATGTTTGTTCGGGCAGGACCGGCCATGCTGAAGTAGCCCGCATTGAATACGATCCGACCATGATTACCTATGAACAAATTCTAAATGTATTCTGGCAGGCTCACGACCCTACAACACTCAATCGACAAGGCAGCGATGTGGGTGCTCAATACCGTTCAGTTATATATTATCATAATGATCAGCAAAAATCAGTCGCTGATGAGTCAAAAACTCAAACGGATCAATCCAGTTACTGGCCAAACCCAATCGTCACGGAGATCGTGCCTTTAGCAAATTATTCCGAGGCAGACGATTACCATCATAATTATTATAACGAGAATCCAAATCAGCCTTACTGCATTTTTGTTATTAAACCCAAGCTGGATAAGCTGGGGGAAAGCGGAGTTATCGACTAGTTAATAGGTCAGGTTTGATGATTCTGCTCGTAGGCCTGCATCGCGGAAATGAGAGCATCCACTCCTGATTCCGGCATGGCGTTATAAATTGAAGCCCGGAAGCCGCCCACAGACCGGTGACCCTTGAGAGAGACCAAGTTCCGTTCAGCGCAGAAAGAAAGAAACTCATTTTCATTCAATTCCTCCCCAACGAATACAAAGGTTACATTCATCAGCGAGCGATCCCCTAGGTTTACGGGGCTGGTAAACAATGAATTTCTTTCAATTTCATCATACAGTTTTTTTGCTTTGAACTGATTCCTTTTTGCCATTGCATTTATACCGCCAATAGATTCGATCCATTTAAGCGTCTCATTGACCATAAAAACCGCAAAGACCGGCGGTGTATTAAACATAGATTGCTTCGATGCATGGGTGGCATAATCCAGCATGGTTGGAATTTGACGTTCAGCCCTGCCGATTAGATCATCTCGAATAACCACCAGGGTCACACCTGCCGGGCCCATATTCTTTTGAGCGCCCGCATATATCAAACCAAATTCAGTCACGTCAATTGGCATTGATAAAATGTCGGATGACATATCAGCGACCAAGAATCCATCTTGATTTTTAACTTTAGGTATCACATGATATTGTGTACCATAAATTGTGTTATTAGTGGTTATATGTAAATATACTGAGTGAGATTTTTGGTTCAGATTCTTTGGAATAAAGGTATAATTATCACTCTCGGAACTGCCGGCAACATGTACGGATCCAAAATTGTGGGCTTCCTGAACAGCTTTTGATGACCACGCCCCAGTATTCACATAATCAGCAGTTTCATTCTCATTCAATAAATTCATGGGTACCATGGAAAATTGTAATGATGCCCCCCCCTGAAGCCACAATATCCTGTAATTATCTGGAATATTTAACAGGGAAACAAGGCGACCTGTTGTTTCGTCAAACAGGTCAACGACCGGCTTAGATCGATGGCTCATGGCCAAGAGACTGATACCGGTATCATTATAGTCTATAGCTGCATTCTTTACAGCAATCAAAACCGGTTCGGCTAAACAGGCGGGTCCAGCGCTAAAATTATATACTTGGTTATCCATCATATAATCCTGGAAAATATGGGATGAAGTTATTTCACTAGTGAACGTTGAAAAAAATGAAAAACCCCGAAAATTCGGGGTTTTTATCAGTTTGATTTGTTTTGATTAAGGCCTTTCCACCCGATAAGGGATAGACCACACCGCAGTGTTATAGCCCCCATCTTCCGTAAAGATGGTTGCCAGGTCAATCACATCATAAAAAGACCGGAATACCCTACTGTTTTGCCCCAACCCGGGTCCATGAATCAGCCAGGCGCCAGAATGGATATTATCATTCATGACTGTATCAAAGAACCTTCCGGTATCGTTAATAAATCGTCTGCCCCGCTGTTGGCGGTTGCGCGCATAATGTACAGTACACCACTCACCGACACCTGTAGAATCCATTGTGTACTCGGGCCCATCATTTTCCACGGACATCTGAATAAGCACCAGCTCGAAAGCATTAAACGTAGGCAACGATTCCCGGTCAATAAATAATGTGCCTACTTCTTCAGCGTTAAAGGAATGCAGAATGTTCCCAACTCCATATACGCTGAGTGTAGAAATATCCAAATTTGTAATCGAAACTTTTTCTCCGGCACCGCCAATAAGCGGTGTTAGAGCATCGATTTTCCAGCGATAGCCGTTCGGATTTGTTACGTCCTCCTCCTGCACATAGCGAACCTGCCTGGTCAATACAGTAGTGAAATCCTTGGAAAAACCCATAGAATCGATCGCTTCATGGTTGGAAGTATCAATGGCCTGGACCATCAAGACCCCGGTGATGGTGTGGGTCACAAACCCGATGGCTGTGTCACCATCTACAGTAAATTCAACCGTGCGGTCCCGATCTGTGAACAGGCGACCGAAGCGTATCCGGTATCCCTCGCCATAGGAAAGAGTATCACCAAAAAATCTGGCCACACCTTCCGTCTCCAGGCCGAATTCAAAATCCAGGTCAGCTAGTCCTTCGTCATCAAAACCATCCAGCCCTGCCGCATCATCAGCGTCAAGCAATGCAATAAGGGCGCTTTCATCCAGGGTAAATTCATCATCACTATTTTCACATGCAGAAAAAACCAGCAATAAGGTCAGTAGCAAGAAATGAATATGTTTCATGGTTTTCATCATGTTATTATTGAATTTAATACCAAAAATCACGTTTGCGGTGACCTCCACGCCTTTTTTTCATTTTCTTCTTTTTATTTCTTCTTTCATCACCGCGTTTTCTTAATTCACCACCCATTTCTCTAAGCATTTTCTGTTTAAACATTCCCAGTATGGTCATTTGCAAGGGATCCAATAGATCGTCCATCCCGAGCAGAAATTTTTCTTCCACATCGGCCTTCTTTTTCCGCAATTTGGTAATCTTTTTAACTGCAGATGTCACTTCTGATTTGCTCAGTTTTTCATCTTTTTCTATATTTTGTCTTAAACTTTTTCCAATCTCTTTTTCTTCCTGGTTTATGGCATCTAAATTTTTTCGATGTTCACGAAACCGGGGGAAAAATTTCTCTGCCTGTCCCGGTTTCAGATCCAATTCTTCTGTTAAACGCCAAACCATCATAGTTTCCATACGTTTCCGGCGATCATGTTCATCGTCTCCCCTTTCATCGTGATCCATGAAATCACGTTCCTGAGCAAATGATAAACTCACTAAAAGAGTATAGGTCATCAATAGCATTCTCATAATGTTTCCTCATTATTTATTTCATTGTTATTGTATATGTCGTGTATCAGGTCCAGTGTTTCCCAAAGGTCATCCTCATTCAGGAGAAACAGTGTCAGGTCAGCTAGATAAGCTTCATTATCATCAATCTCATAGTCAACATTAATTGACCAAAAATCTGTCTCAAAAATTTCGGCTGTATCGTCATTTTCCGCAACGTATATAATCTCATAATTCACCGGATCTAATTGTAGAAAGGTAAAATACCCAAATACGGTTATGACCAAGGCGGCCACAAAACCTGAAAGGGTTCTATAGCGATGCAGTTCTATCTCTCTCTGCCGTCCATGAAGAGCAGCCAGGAAAAGGCCAGGATCAGGGCTCGCTGACTTCAATCGGCCCTGATTAATAAGTTTTTCTTCAAATTGATTCATCGTTTAACAACTCTTTTAACTTTTTTACGGCATGGTGGTAATTTACTTTTGCGGATCCTACGGTCATATCCGTGATCTCGGCAATATCCTTGTAAGGAAGTTCCTGGGCAATCCGCATCATGACCACCATGCGTTGTTTTTTAGGAAGCCTGCCGATAGCATCCCATAACTCTCTTCGTGTCCATTCCGATTCAGCTGAGTCATCCCTTTCTCCCCGATCAGGGGCCTGGTCCAAATGGAGTAGGTTTTTCCATTTATTCCGAGACATCCATGAGTTGGCTGTATTGATATTGATTCTGTACAAATAGGTTGTAAATGCAGATTCAAATCGAAAATTCTTAAGATGCTTGTACAATTTGAGAAAAACGTCTTGGGCCAGGTCTTCCGCAGCCATTTCATCTCTGGTGACATTAATGAAAAAGCCAAATACTGATGGAAGATGCCGCTTAACCAGTTCATCAAAAGCCCCATCTTGTCCTTCCTGAAATTCCTGTATGAGTTCATGGTCATTTTGCATATCATTTCGCACTTTAAGACACAATAGACTGGCTGAGGTTAAAAAACTTTTTCTGTATTGACCATTGGCATTTTTCCCATGGACAATAGTCATTATTTTCAATCAGGAATTTTATTATTTATTCATTCTCTATGGCAGGATTAACAAAACAACCCACCCCAAATCCAGACCAAAATTCTGCTATCACCCATCCGCCCGGGCCACTCATGATCCTTGCCGGGGCAGGAACCGGAAAAACGTTTACACTTCTGCGAAGGATTCGCTACCAAATTGAAACTGGAAGAATGTCCGCAGACAATATTGTCCTGCTCACGTTCACAGAACGCGCCACCATTGAAGCCAGGGAAAAAATACTGAGTATCCTAGGGTCTAAGGGATCCGGTATCCTGATCAGCACCTTCCACGGATTTTGCCATGGTTTGCTTCGCGAGTTTGGTCCTAATGAAATGGCAGACTGGGTCCTTTGGCAGGATAGTGATATCATTCATTACTTCCTGGATCATTTTGATGAATTGGATGAGCTTTCATCACGAACATTCAAATCCAATCCTGTCATGGCAATCACTGACGCTTTCATTCCTTTTTTCTCTCGGTTAAAAGATGAACTCATTACTCCTGAATACCTGGAAAAATACTATATGCCGACAGAATGGACACCGGAATGGATCTCGGAAAATTTTCCTGCCCTGCATCTTGGAACGAATCAGTATGAAGCAGCATTGCAACTTCAGGACCTAACCCAGATCTATCATTGGTTACAAGCAGCTAAGGCACGGGAAAAAGTTCTGGACTTCGGAGATATGCTCCTGCACTGCTATGCCCTGCTCCGCAATCAACCAGCTATTCTGAAAAAAGTTCAAGACAGATATCAGCATTTTTTCATTGATGAGTACCAGGACAACAATTACGCGTTGAATAAGATTATCAACCTGATCTCAGCTAAATATCGAAGCATTACGGTTGTTGGTGATGAGGACCAGTGTATATACAGTTTCCGGGGAGCGAATTATTACAATATCCAGGACTTTGTGGATCGGTACGGTAACCATCCAATCTTTTCTATTGTGAAACTGGAAGAAAACCGGCGTTCCACACAGGAAATCCTGGACCTGGCTAATGCATCTATCGCAAACAATACAAAGCGCAATCCCAAAATACTAGAAACACCCAAAAGCAACCCAAAACACGGCTCCATGCCAATATGGACCATAGCAGAAAGCAAAGATACTAAGATTGGAGTTCCAGTTCTTATCCGAAGGATAACGGAATCAGGAAAAGCGGCGTACGGAGATATTGCTGTAATCTGCCGATCCTGGACCAACGTTAAGGATATCGCCAATGCCTTGATTCAACAAGGTATTGCAGTAGACCTACATATTGAGAAGTTTTTTTATGTTCCAATTGTGAAAAATGTTCTAGCCTGGGCTCATTTAATCACAGGCGATGATCGGTCACAACAGGCTTTATACAGGATATTGGTACAAACGTCAGGCGAATCCCAAACCCGGGCATTTTTCTCTGGTGCAAAAAGGTTCAGCATACACGAAAAAATGTTGAGACTAAAAGACAACATAGAAAATAACAAAGCTGATCTTCCAGACAGTAAATCCCTGGAAAACATGCTGGCTTCATATGAAAACCTGATCGACAAACTGAAACAGAAACAAAATGCTGCAGAAATGGTCTGGGCTATTATGACAGTTTTAAAAGAGACTGAATTGATGAAAGACATGAGAAATGCCTATCGTTACCGTGAACGCCTGAACCTTGCTAATATGGGCAAACTTTTGAACTTAGCAGAACAGTTTGTAAACCTGCGTTCGGAAGGGCGGCGATCCCTGGGAGAGTGGTTGCGATATCTGGATGCCCTGGAAATGACTGGGAATATCCCTGCAGAACAGCCAGACATGCCAAAACGACGTCTCGCCGTTCAAGTCCTGACTGTTCACCAAAGCAAGGGTTTACAATATTCTGTTGTTATAATACCATTTCTTCGTCAAAATACTTTTCCTATGTCCCTCAAGCGGCACGCACTAGTGGAACGCTTACCTGCGTCCTGGATGAAATGGGGTCAAGATAGTTCTGGAATTGTGACCAGTCATTTCGAAGAAGAGCGGCGCGTGTTTTACGTAGCCTGTACCCGGGCAAAAAATAAATTATACCTATTTGGACCGAAAAAATCCCAATCAGATTTTTCCAAGGAATTAGAAACATTAAATCCTGAAGTTATGGAGATAATTACCATGAACAGTGAAACTCAAAATAAGAATGGCACAGTGCCTGAAAACCAACAGCAATTGATAGCAGACCTGAACCGCGAAATTTCCGCTGGTGAATTTGAAAATGCCCATGAAATACTGGATGAAATGGAATCATTTGATCAGCAATCTGGCCCGCCCAAGAATGTGAGCGATGATGAGATCGGAATTCATGGAAAACTCATTACCCTCTCATCTACAAGCATTGGTGATTATCAGGACTGTCCTTTAAAATACCGTTTGAAACACCAAGACAATGTCCCAGAACAGAAAACTCAGGCTACCCTGGAATTTGGGATGATTATACACGATGTACTCTTTGATTTTCATGGATTAGAATCTTCAGACCAGACATGGGAAAACCTTATGAAATTATTTAACAAACACTGGCGTCAGGATGCGTTTGAATATCGTCAGCGTGGAAACGAATTTAACCAGCAAGGTGAAGAATTACTCCGGGATTACTTTAACCATATCCAGGCTAATCCGCCGGCTGTAGTTGAAAGAGAAAAACGGTTCAAATTCGATCTGCCGGAGATTGGTGTCCGCATCACTGGGAAAATCGACCGTATAGATCGGGAAAACGATCTTCTGCGGGTAGTGGATTACAAAACCAGTAGAAAAAAAGAAAAAGCGAAAGAAAGCCTGCAAATGGCACTTTATACAGAAGCGCTATCCCGGGATGCTGTAGAAGATGTCCGGGGAAAGCCAGGATCTGCCGTGCTGCATTTTCTCCGACACGGTGATGACCCGGAATCCAATCATACCTTTTCAGCAGAAGAATTATCTGCCCACCGGGAACAAATCTCCAAAGTGACACAGGGGATACGTGAACGAAATTTTAAACCAAAGCCCAATGAATATGGAGTGTGTAAATGGTGTGACTATAAGGATTTTATTTGCCCAGCCTGGGAAGAATAAAAATTATTGCCGCAGGATCTGGAAATCAATTAATCCGGTAAATTCTGCTCCAATGAATTCCATTTTCTGTGGATTGCCAATAAATAATACAGAATCTTCACTGAAGGCAGTCACATTTGTATTGACCAATACATCCAACATCATAGCATTATTCTCATTATAAAGACGAATAAATGTTGAGTCACTGCTTTGGCCTGAATAATCTTTTACCACAAGGGATGTATTCAGCACATTCGTATTAGTGGCTGAAAATTCCAGATCGTAGGTTAGAAAATCGGTGAAGTCTTCAGCTTTGATTGAGAAAGAAAAAAAATCTGCTTCATTTACTATTGCAGGAATATTCTCAAGGAGACCATCTTTGTATTCCGGTGGTTCAACACAACCACCCATAATAAAAAGAAAAAATGTCATTCCGAATGATGTCTTTTGTCGAAAAGACGTATTGAAGAATGTCACACCGTTAGACATTCTTCGATCAGTAAGGCAATTAATTAACATTTTTTCTTACTCTTCCAATTCTTTCGTTTCTGTGCGATGTCCCAGTCGCAATTCAGAAATTTTCTCCATGGGTTTTTCCAGAGCCCGTAAGCGAGTCCCTCTCAAATCTTCATAATGGGTTGTCAATGTCCCCAATGTTTTTCCTAAAGATTCCAATTTCTCCACAAACTTGGCCCATTGCTTGGCAAAAACTCCAACCTGCACCTGCATCTCTCCTGCTTTTTGTTCCATCGCAAAATTAGATACAGCCTGCCT
>DTUG01000138.1 GCA_012964275.1 Fidelibacterota bacterium
GAGAAATGGTTTATAATAACACAGAGTTCATTTAGACCCCTGTTCTGCGGGGTGGACGTTACACGCAGCGAACCCTTTTTGTAGTATCCCTTTTCTCTTTCCTGTATAAATAATCCACCTTTCGTTCTGATGGATGTTTGTAAATTTCTGATACTATTTCTTAAAGGAGTTATATATGAAGTTTATTTATACTATGATTTTGTATTTATCTTTATGCTGGGGTTTTACCTGGCAGTTTTCCGGCAGAACTCATCCGGAACTTAATTGGACTACCATGGAAACAGAACATTTCCGGGTTCATTTTCATCAGGGTATTGAAGACATTGCCAAAGAAGGCGCCTCTATTTCTGAACAGGTCCGACCAACCCTGCTTCAACAGATGGGTCTGGATGATATCCCTATAATTGACATTATTTTCACCACAGAAGATGAAATTATGAATGGATTTGCCATGCACACCTATACCACTTTCATCTGGGTGGATCAGAATGAAGCTGCAGTCTGGTTGGAGGATGAAAAATGGCTGTATCAGGTGGTAGCCCATGAGCTACAACATATTGTCTTCTCTCATAAGATTAATACCTGGCTCCCAGAACCCTGGGAGTCACTTTATTCTGATACTCCTGGCTGGGTGTGGGAAGGATTAGCAGAATATGAAACAGAGCGCTGGCGTCCTCACCGGGCAGATATTAGTCATAAATATCATGTGCTAAAAAATAATATGGATAAAATGGATGCCCATCATGATGGATATTCTAAACTGCTTTACTGGTCAGACCGTTTTGGGGATTCTACAATTGTAAGTACATTTAGTGAGCGAGATAAACTCGGTCTATTTAAGTTTGAAAAAGCATTTAAAAAACATACAGGTGTGGAAGTAAAACAGTTTAATGAAGACTGGCGCAGGCATATGAATACTTATTATTATGGCTACAGGTCCCAGAAAGAACCCCTAGATGAAATAGGAGAGGTAGTTTCCCTGCCTATTAAGAAACTGGACTCATTCGCATTTTCAAGTGATAGTTCTAAAATTGCACTTTTAGGGAAGGATGATAAAAATCAGTGGGACCGCTCCCTCATTATAGCTGTTCGGGATACGGCAAAAGAGCGGGAAAGATTGGAAAAGCAGCTAAAAGAAGATGAAAAAACTAAGTTTGATTTTTTTACAAAACTTATTGGGGATGAAGAAAAAGAAGAAAAAAAGGAAAAAAAACTCAAGGTACTATGGGATAAAAAAGAGATTGACTATGGATATTTTCATTACACCGGTGAATATATGAGCTGGTCTCCTAACAGTGAGAAACTGGTATATACCAAATATCATTTTGATGAGAATCAGTCCATGGTATATGATGTAAAAATATGGGATAGTGAGACTAACAAAACTAAATGGTTGACCCAGTCTATGCGTGCCATTCATCCAGCATTTTCACCGGACGGTGAAAAAATCATCTTTGTTTCCCATGAAAACAGTGTTGCCAATATGTATACTATGAATAACGATGGATCGGATATTGAAAAGATAACCAGCTATGATTATGAAACACAGATCCTATGCCCATCCTATGCCCCAGATGGAACCCAAGTTGTATTTGCCATGGCGGATAAAGATGCCAACATGGACCTTTACCTCCTGGAAATTTCTTCAGGGAATATCAGGCGTATAACTAATGATCCGGCTGTGGACTATAATCCTATCTGGCATCCGGGGAGTGATTTTATAACCTATACATCCCATTCAGGTTCTACGCCCAATCTCCATACTTTATCTCTTTTAACAGGAGAGTCTAAACAAGTTTCTGATGTAGGAGAGGCCATCTGGTCATGGCAATGGACACCTAAAGATACAACCATTATGTCAACAACGCTCAAAGATGTAGATACAGTACGAGTGGTAAAAGTTAACCCGCACCGTGATATTACCACACAGGCTTTGTCCATGCGGGACAAATATACCCGCTGGCGTACAACAGAACCTACCTATCTACTGAAAAATGTGGACCCAAAAAAACCATTTGAAATTATAAGTACGAAGCCTTATAGGTTCACCAGAAAATTCAAGCATTTGATTACCATACCTATCCCTACTGATAAAGAATTATTAATAATTTCAATATGGACTGATGCCATGGCAAGGCATCTTTTTACAGGTATAGGAGTCTTGGATTATACGGGAGATAATAAACATCGTTTTCTACTAGATTACTATAATGCCATGATAGGTCCGGGCTTTGGTCTAACCTTATCATCTCTAATGGATTTTACTATGAGACCCTATGACAACTCTCGCTATGCATTAATTGAAGAAATCAGTGGTGTTACACTTTATACCAATATCCCTTGGAATAGAGGTGAGCATATGTCTTCGGAGCATCAATTTCAAATTAAGACTGCCTATAATGATAGACAGGTACAGCTTTATGAACAGACGAACAATAAACTTGATTTTAT
>DTUG01000139.1 GCA_012964275.1 Fidelibacterota bacterium
ATGATCATGATGGAACCTGGATATATGTGAATCGCGGAGCGGGTTATTGGGGACCACCGCTGCGGATTGGGGTCCCGTCAGAAATCACGCTGTTGAAATTGCGAAAAGAGAATAACATTAAAAAGCCTAACACTTAATCATTGTATTAATCGCAATAACTTGATACATCTCTCTAGTTAAACATAAACCGGATCCTGGTTGACCTTTTTCATATTGAGGCGGTAGATTTATTCCTACTTATATTATTGGAGTCAAGCATGAAAAAAATCTTTATCTTTTCTATTCTCGCTGTCCTAATCCCCTTAATCACCCTATCCGCAGCAGATCTTGAACACAATGAAGAATAATTACCACTGCAATTCCTTGTTCGTAATGTTGAAACTATAATTAAGCAAACCATGGCTGATTACGGTTTTTACAGACAGTTAGAATGCACCCCAGAGGAGGCAGAAGACAAAATACGTGAAAAATTGGCCGAAGTGGGTTTTGGCATCCTCACTGAAATTAATGTGCAAAAAACATTCAAGGAAAAACTGGGTATTGACCATAAGAAATACAAGATCCTGGGGGCCTGCAACCCCCATTTAGCACAGGAGGCTTTAGAGAAAGAACCGAATATTGGTTTATTGATGCCCTGCAATGTGATCATCGTTGATAATGAAGACGGTACCTGCCAGGTGGGCTACGCTGATGCTGTAGAGATGCTCAAGGTGACTGAAAATGACCAAATTATGGATATAGCCCGCCGGGCAAACGATTTATTGAAAAAAGCCCTTCCTTGAGGCAGCATGTGAATTTTCACTGCGCTCACTATATAACTCCTTTACATTCCATTTTTTACCCCTTTTCCATTTAATCCATGGCAAAGAATTCCTTTGACTTGATTATTGTGGGCGGCGGGCCGGCTGGAGCAACTGCCGCTCTTTTCGCCCATCGATTGGGATTAAACGCTTTGTTGGTGGATAAAGCCAAGTTCCCCCGGGACAAGATTTGCGGCGATGCATTATCTGGATTGGCCTTGGGTATCATGCGGCAACTAGATTTATTAGACGAGATAGATACCCTGCCCGGAATGGCAACCAACTCGGTCACATTTGGCAGTCCCAACGGAAGTTCATTTAATGTTGTTATTGGTTCGGAAGAAAATGGTGGAAAACATCGAGGATACATCATTCGACGAGAGGTGTTCGACAATTTTCTGTTTAAGAAAGCAGCGGATTTAGTGACCACTCAGGAGCAGTTCACTGTGAAAGATTTGAGCTGGAAGAAAGATCAGGTGGTAGGGATTACGGGGATGAAAAGTGGCGCTGATCACGTGCAGGAATTTTGGGCACCCGTGGTAATCGGCGCGGATGGATTCAGTTCCATCATTTCTAGAAAAACCGGATTGTACAAACATATCTCTGATCATTGGTGCGTCGCAGTCCGGCAGTATTTCCAAAATGTAGACGGGTTGAAGGATCAGATGGAACTCCATTATGCCAGGGAAATTCAGCCTGGTTATTTCTGGATATTTCCTTTGGAAAATGGAATTGCCAACGTGGGTGTGGGTATGTTGTACAGTACCATGAAGGAACGTGGATTAAATTTAATCCATACTCTAAACGATATTACCACCCGGGCTCCCTTCGCTGAACGCTTCAAGAATGCAGTGGCATTGGACGAACCCCGGGGTTGGAACCTGCCCATTGGTTCCACAAGGCGTACGTGCCATGGATCGGGCTTCATGCTTATCGGCGATGCCGCAGGATTAATTGATCCCTTTACCGGTGAAGGAATCGGCAATGCGATGATTTCAGCTAAGCTGTCTGTTGATCGAGCAAAGATTGCCTATCAAGAGAAAAATTTCAGTGCCGAGTTTTTTTCTGAATACGAGCATGAATTATGGAATACAGTGGGATCACAAATGAAGCTGGGAACTCGTCTTCAACGTTTGGGGGAATGGCAATGGTTACTAAATTTTGTTGTGGGTAAGGGAAAGAAGAGTCAACAGGTGCGGGATACCATTGCTGCCATGATTACCAATGAACTGCCCCGGGAGAATCTTGTTGATCCGTTGTTTTACCTGAAACTACTATTCGCCTGACCACTTGATTCTGATAGAACCTGAAAAATGAAATAGTTATGACCCGAGATTCCCAAAATATGCACCTGAATTTTTTATTTCTATCATACTATTCTCCATGTTCTAGCAAAGAAACTCATCCCCCCGGAAAAATCCACTCCCTCTGCCCTTGAGCTATCCAGGAGTCATAATAGATAACGAAGTACGGAATAATCTTTTTTGTATCCTCAAGTTAAATAATCCAATAAAGGTGGACTATTATTCCATAAAAAACCTGTTAACGATCGGCAATTATTAGCTTTTAATTTTTGCCAGATCCAGAAGGAAAGCATACCGCAATGCTACTTCCCGATAACGGCGGAAGCGACCGGACTTTC
>DTUG01000140.1:0-11066 GCA_012964275.1 Fidelibacterota bacterium
TTCGTCTACCATTTTTTCATTTGATGAATGTAAAAATATCACATCGTCAAACCCGGATTCCTTCGCTTTGGTAAGGGGTAATAATGACGCAGAATAATTACCAATGGCTTTTGCATTGCCAATACCTTTTGGTGCAGCACGGTGGTATTTCTCAGTCAGCACAAGGTTTAACACTTTTAGGCCGCCTTTAAAATAGGACCCCACAGGAGATACAAAAACCATAAACGTATATTCATTTGCTGGTTTGACACCCAATGCCGGCCCCGTGCCCCAAACAATGGGGCGGATATACAAGCTGCCCTTCCCTTGAGGCGGTATATAATCCAAATTATCTTGAACTGTTTCCTTAACAGCGTATAGAAAAAAATCTTCTTCCATTTCCGGAATGCATAAGCGGCGGGTGGATAAACCCATGCGCCTGGCATTCATCTCTGGCCGGAAAAGAATAACCCGATTTCTCCCGGTTCGGAAAGCTTTGGTACCTTCAAAAACACCCTGGCCATAATTAAGCACACCGGCAGCAGGAGATAATTCGATGGTCCCATAAGGGATCAGACCTCCACCGCTCCATTTCTCATTTATTTTACAGGTTGTATAATACATGCTGCGGGTTTCCACCACATCAAACCCAAGACTATCCCAATCAATAGAAGGTATTGACCTAGTATTCATTTTTTTAACAATTCTTTAGCAATGACTAGTTGCTGAATTTCTGAAGTCCCCTCATAGATTTGGGTGATTTTTGCATCCCGCATCAACCGCTCAACACCATATTCCTGCATGTACCCGTAACCACCGTGAATCTGAACACATTCTCTAGAAGCGCGCATTGCTACACTTGAGGCGTATAATTTTGCCATGGAAGCTTCTTTTTTGAATGGTTTCCCTAAATCTTTTAAATGCGCAGCTCGCCAAATAAGTAATCTGGCAGCATCAATTTC
This sequence comes from Fidelibacterota bacterium, assembly GCA_012964275.1. GTDB lineage: Bacteria > Fidelibacterota > Marinisomatia > Marinisomatales > UBA1611 > UBA1611. Next base: position 942 of record DTUG01000140.1, read on the forward strand.
AGTAGCCATATCGGCAATCTTATTTTGTATTGCACCGAATTCACCAATAGGCTGACCGAATTGGTGGCGCTCATTGGCATAAGAAATCGAGGCGTCCAGCGCAGCACGAGCAATGCCTAATGCCTGTGACGCAATTCCAATCCGACCTCCTGACAGAGTTTTTAGCGCTACTTTGAATCCTTGACCTTCTTCCCCAATTAAATTTTCAACAGGTATTTGGCAATCTTCAAAATATAATTCGCAGGTATCAGATGCACGTATTCCAAGTTTATCCTCCTTTTTACCTACAGATAAACCTTTAAGCCCTTTTCCCACAATGAATGCGGAAATACCTTTATAGCCAACCCCTTTTTCCGTAAGACAGAATACAATAACTACATCTGAGGTTTGTCCACTTGTTACCCAATTTTTTGTTCCGTTTAATATATAGTGGGTACCATTCTTTTCAGCAAAGGTTCGCATATTACTAGCATCAGAACCAGACTGTGGTTCACTGAGACTGTATGCACCCAGTTTTTTCCCCTTGGCCAAGGGGATTAAATATTTTTCTTTTTGTTCATTTGTTCCCCAATCAAACAGTAATTGGCAAACCAGTGAATTGTTCACTGACATTATAACGGCGGCAGATGCGTCCACTGCTGAAATTTCCTCCAGGGCCAAAACATAGCTGCGAGTATCAATTCCAGAGCCACCCCATTTTTCCGGAATCATCATACCCATAAATCCCAAATCGGCCATTATCTTTATCTGTTCCGCGGGGAAAATGGCCTTATCGTCTCTTTCTATCACACCAGGAGCCAAATGCTCCTGGGCAAATTCGCGGACAGTATTTCGAATAAGTTCCTGTTCGTCCGTAAGAGTAAAATCAATCATATTCGTTCCACAATCAAAGCAGATGCCTCACCGCCGCCGATACAAAGAGATGCTAGACCAAATCGCCCTTCTGTCCTCTGCAACCCATGGAGCAGGGACGTCAAAATTCGCGCACCAGAAGCGCCGATGGGATGCCCTAATGCCACAGCACCACCATTAATATTGACCTTGGCTGGATCCAGGTGAAAATCATCTATCGCAGCCATTGCAACAGCAGCAAAAGCTTCATTGATTTCCCATAGATCCATATCTTCCACATTCATATTAGTTTTTTTCAGTACCTTTCCAATGGCTTTTCCAGGCGCTGTTGTAAACCACTCAGGTGCGTGAGCTGCAGAGCAGTGTGCTACAATACGTGCCATCGGCTTTAATCCCAGTTTATTCGCCTTTTCTTCAGTCATGATTACCACTGCAGCGGCAGCATCATTCAACTTGGAAGCATTTGCCGCAGTAACAGTGCCATTTTCATCAAAGGCCGGCTTTAATAATGGAATTTTTTCAAATCGGGCACGTTTTGGTTCTTCATCCTCTTTTACAGACACCGGGTCGCCCTTTCTCATGGGAATCTCAACGGGTACAATTTCATTATCAAAAAAGCCATCAGCTTGAGCCATCTGCGCACGTTTATAGGAAGTGATTGTGAATTCATCCTGGTCTTCACGAGTATATTTTCGATCTTTTGCACACATATCCGCACAATTTCCCATATGAAGATCATTATAGGCATCCCATAAACCATCATGGATCATACTGTCGATCATTTTCCCATGACCTAGACTATATCCTCCCCGCGCTTTTGGTAATAAATAAGGGGCGTTGGACATACTTTCCATACCACCGGCAATCACGACCTCCGCATCGCCACTACGGACAACCTGATCTCCCAGCATAACTGCTTTTAGCCCGGATCCACACATTTTATTGATTGTGAGACATTCCACGGAATTTGGAAGACCTCCATAAATAGCAGCTTGCCGGGCTGGGGCTTGTCCCAGACCAGCCGAAAGCACATTACCCATGATCACTTCATCGACTCGAATTTTTTCCAAACCAGTAGTTGCCATCAAGTCGCGAATGACCACCGCTCCCAATTGCGGGGCAGATTGTTCAGCAAGATACCCTCGAAAAGCGCCGACCGGGGTTCGTTTCGCATTGATTATAACAGAATGACGATTCATATCAATAATTTTAATAATTATAGAGGAGTCTGGAAATTAAGCCTTTTTAGTTAATCTATCTCGATTTTGATAAACCATGAGTACCAAATGGACTAGCAGATTTTATGCCTGAGGAAATTGGCAATGAGATCAAAAAGGCGCTAAATAAATCTTATTTAGAAAGGTTGAAAACTAATACAAATAGTTTCAATCAATGATTAGAATCAACGGATCGTTAATAACTTTTTCCTAAATATATTAATTAACTATTCTGGCTTCTTTCGTAAGCCCGGATGATCTTGCGTACCAAAGGATGACGCACTACATCAGTTTCATCCAGGTAAACAAACCCGATACCATCTACACCTTTTAAGATTTCCGCCACCTGAACCAGCCCGGATTCTGACCGTCTCTGCAGATCAATCTGGGTTATATCACCAGTGACAATAGCTCTGGAATTAATACCCAGTCTTGTTAGAAACATTTTCATCTGCATCACAGTACTATTTTGAGCTTCATCAAGGATCAAAAAGGCATTGTCCAATGTACGGCCGCGCATGTAGGCCAACGGGATAACCTCAATTGTTTTGCGCTCCAACAGTGGTTTTAATTTATTTTGGGGCAGCATAGCACCCAAGGCATCATACAGCGGTGACAAATAGGGATCTACTTTTTCCTTAAGATCGCCGGGTAAAAACCCAAGGTTTTCTCCTGCTTCCACAGCCGGGCGGCTGAGAATGATTCTGTCTACCTCATGGTTTTCCAAAGCAAATACTGCAAAAGCCACCCCTAGGAATGTTTTTCCCGTACCGGCTGGACCAATACTGAAAACAATGTCATTTTTTCCTGCCTCGCGCATATAGGTTTCCTGCCCTTTTGTTTTAGGGGAAATGGCACCTTTTCGTCCATAATGAATAACGATATCCGGAGCAGATGTGTTGGTTGATTGACTATCTTCCGATTTAACCAGAGTGATCAGGTTTTGTACATCCCTAACTGACAAACTCCCTTTACTTGACAGGGTTTGCATCATTTCATGGAGCACTTCATGGGCATTTTCTACAGCCGATTCACTGCCTTGGATCTTAATTATTTCACCCCGGGCAATGATGGTTGCTGGAATGACTGATTCCAGTAATTTTAAATGGGCATCACCCACGCCCAACAGAGCGGCCGGTTCCAGCGTTTTTAATTCGATGACCTTTTCCATGTGTTTTTCGTTAGTTAATTTCCCAGCTAGTAATTTACAAATTGAGTTAGTTTAAACCTTGAGATTGCTCAACTATAAAACTTTTCTTCAGCTTATTATGGCACTGAACCTGACACTGTATTCATGGCAGTGTTCCAGCGCCAAAAAAGAATTGGCAGTTGCCCAGACCCAGAATGTGGATTTCCTTATTGAACAGGGAAAGCTGTTCTGGGAACAGCGTAGCGATTCAAGTGCTATTATGAAGGCCGATCATTTTCTAAGCCTGGCCAATGAATACCGCCCTCGCGACTTTGGTCCTTCTGTACTTTATAGCCGAGTCCTATATTTTCGTGCGATGTTCCTGGAAAAAGATCCAGCGGTAAAAGACAGTCTATTTGCCCGTGGAGCAAATGCTGCTAAACAATCAGTGATGACTCATATGGAATTTCAATCCATCTATAAAACAGCACAGGGAGATTCCTCTTTTCGTGTGCTGGCGGCCCTGACCAATGCCCCCCGAGTCTTAGTCCCGGGCTTGTTCTGGTGGGCAACAAACCAAGCATGGTATCTGAACAGCAAGCCAGCAATGGAACGATTGAACCATAGGGAACTGCTGGAAGTAATCATGCACCGGATTATTTCCCTCGAGCCAGATTTTTTCTATGGTGGGCCTTATCGATTTTTCGGATTATTCTACAGCCGGATTCCAGGAGTAGAACTCATTCAATCCAAGACCTATTTTGAGCAGGCTCTTGCAACTCACCCTGATTATATGGGGAATGCAGTTCATATGTCCGAATTCTATCATCAAAAAGCTGGAAACCGTGATCAATTCCAAATCCAGTTGGAATCTGTCATCAGCACCGATCCAACAACAAACCCGGAAATTCTCCCAGAGAACCTGTTTTATCAGGATCGAGCGCATTTGCTCCTGAAACAAAAATCAATACTCTTCGAATAAAGATGTATTTCTTTCCCATGCTTAACTCTTGTCTCCGAGAAGCTGATAATCTAATTATTGGTTTTTCTTCGATGCCCCGGTAATTTTATGTGAATTCGGTATTTGTGCGTTTCAATAAACATATTAGGTGCGGGTAAAGAATGAATCTTTATAAATCTATACGCCTCATGAAAAAACTAACCATTTTCTTTTTATATGGAATACTCCTGGCTGGGCCAGGAACAGCATTGGAAAAGGCCGCTGCGGCCATGAAGGCAGGTTTATTCCGAGAAGCACTTGTCCATGTGGACATAGCTCAGGCCCAGGACCGTACCAATGCTGAAGTATACCGCTTGAAGGCCCTGCTCCATGAGGCTATAGACGAACCAAATAAGGCGGTGCAAGCATGGCAATCCTGCTTGGAAAACACACAGGATAATGCACTCATAAACGAAGCAAAAGTTCATATTCAGAGTCTTCAGGGGCGGGAATGAAACTCCTTCTAGCCTTTCTACTGGCTGGATTGTTAACCATAGGCTGTTGGAATAGACCGGCAGTGAATCCTAATTACGATTTTTCTACTGTAGGCACTATCCACTTAAAACCCGTTTATGACCATGCGGATATGACCGGGTCTGGGGAGATCATTGAAAGCAATCTTTCTTTTATTTTTATGAAATACGGGTATGATGTCTCCCAAACCACGGAGGAAGGCACGTCTATTCATCTCGAAAATGTAGGTACTCGCACCTTGAACCTGGTCTGTACCATCACTGAATTCACAGACAGCGAAGTGATCATAGTTCCCTACCGCCTGGAAGACCGGGGCCGGACAGAAACTACGGTAACCCAGTTATCGGAATCAGATGCTAAAGAGAACCAGGCCGGTGCTACCACATCTACGATCACAACAGCTTATGCCGGGTCAGTACAGGAAAGCGGCCGCATTGAATATACCCGCGCACGAGTCGGGATTATCTTAAAAATGACTGACCAGCGCACAGGTCATCTTGTATGGTCCCACTCCTACTGGTACAGCGGCCTGGAACTCCACCGAACCACCGAAGCCTGTGTCCGGAATGCCATCAGCCAGGTGAGGAAGTTGTTTCAATAAATACAAATCACTTCAGAGTAATATCATATAAAATCCTGGCAAATTAACCTGTCATGAATGAATCTGTAACTATAATACCTTTTACCACTTTGTTGCTGGTCTTCATACCGGCCGCAGTGGTTATCGGCATCCTGCACGCATGGTCCCTGAACTGGCAGAATACGATTTACGCTGTTGTCCGGATGCTGATCCAATTGTTGTTGATCGGATACTTCCTTACCTATATTTTCGAATCCAACAGTGCATCTATCACAATTGTTGTTTTATCAGTGATGGTTTTTGCCGCCAGTTGGATCGCCTTACGCACTATCCAGGAAAACAGGATAAAATTTTATCAGTTTGCTTTGATCGCTATCTTGATTGGCGGAGGTATTACCCTGTTTCTGGTAACACAGGTAGTGCTTAATCTGAGTCCATGGTATTTGCCGCGCTATATGATTCCCCTAGCTGGGATGATCTTCGCCAGTTCCATGAATGGCGTCAGCCTGGCAGCCGAGCGCCTGAAGGCAGAGATGGATAGGGATGTGGATTATTCCAAAGCTCGGGGCATCGCCTTGAGAGCAGCGCTAATCCCCATTACCAATTCCCTGTTTGCAGTTGGACTTGTTTCCCTACCAGGGATGATGACCGGGCAAATCCTGTCCGGTGTGTCACCACTGATCGCGGTTCGGTACCAGATCATGGTGATGTGCATGATCTTCAGTGCTGTAGGCTTTTCAACGGCATTCTTCCTGATTTTTATAAAATCGCACGTGTTCGATCTAAGGAGCAGGAAAAATGAAAAAGTTGAATCTGGTTAACGATGCATGATGAATAGATCCATCTTGATCTTTATTTTAATTAATATATGCGGGGGTGTTGCCGTCCTTGGTTCCTATGCCTATGGACTGCTGACACAGGCGGAACTCCGCGGACAACTCTGGGGTGCAATACCGGACTCAATTCGACCCTACTATACGGTCTGCATGCTATTGGCAACTATAGGTTATTTTTTCTTCACCGGCTACATCCTGTTGAAGGTAACACCGGAGACAGCCCGAATATTTAGACAATTCGATTTCAATATCTTGAACCTTGTCTATGCGGGAATCATGATCCCGTCAGCCTTATGGATGCCCATGACTTTTTCCATGCTCACTGACCCATCTGGTTTACTCTGGGTGGGAATACGTATCGTTCTCTTTACCGTCGGTGTTTCTTCAGTTACTTTACTGCTGATATTCTTTTATTCCAATTTTGAGCGATCCAGTTGGCTTTACGCAGCAGGAATCGCGGGTCTGATACCTTTCTGTATCCAAACCATGATACTGGATGCATTGATCTGGCCGTATTATTTCCCCCGTTAGCAAAAAGTGGAGGAATCTAATTACCTGGCTTTTCTTTGAGTTGAATTCCCAACTCGTCCAACTGCTGCCTGCTTACGCTACTGGGGCTTGCATCCATCAATGAAGCGGCAGAGGTGGTTTTCGGGAAAGCGATCACGTCCCGAATATTTTCCGTTCCTGCCAAAACCATAACCAGGCGATCAAATCCAAAGGCGATACCGCCGTGGGGCGGTGCACCATATGAAAGAGCTTCCACGAGAAATCCAAATTTTTCTACCGCTTCTTCGTGACTGAGTCCAAGAATTGAAAATACTTTTTCCTGAACTTGCGGTGAATGAATACGGATGGATCCACCGGCAATTTCATGGCCGTTCAAGGTCAAGTCATACCCACGACTCAAAGCATTTGATGGATCTGATTCAAGTTTTTCAATATCATCTTCCCTGGGTGCCGTGAAGGGATGATGCATTGCAATATAGCGATCCTTGTCCTGGTCATGCTCAAACATGGGGAAATCTGTGACCCATACGGGTTTAAACACACCAGTTCCTGCAAGGTTTTCCCGCCTGGCAATCTCGCTCCGAAGTGCACCCAGCGCTGTTAGTGTTGTCATTTTGTTATCGCCGATCATGAATAGAATATCATCATTACTGATGCCAAGTTTTTCACACATTTCCTTTTGAAGATCATCTGAGAAAAATTTTGAAATTCCACCAGTTAAACCATCATTTTCGCCTTTCATCCAGGCCAACCCCTTGGCTTTATATTTTTTCGCGAATTCAGTTAATTCATCAATGATCTTCCGGGAATATTTTGCGCCGCCTAGCACCACGAAACCTTTAACGGTTTCAGTTGACTTGAAAGCATTGAATTCAGATGTATCGGAAAAAAATTTTATATCTTTTAAGGTTAATTTAAAACGAAGATCCGGCTTGTCTGAACCATAGGTTTCCATGGCTTCGGCATAGGTCAACCTGGGGAATGGATCAGGAAGATTGATATCCCGCACTGTTTTGAAAATATGGCGGGTCAAGCCTTCCATGTGAGAAAAAACATCTTCCTCATCTACAAAAGACATTTCAACATCGATCTGTGTGAATTCCGGTTGTCGATCTGCACGAAGATCCTCATCCCGAAAACATTTCACGATCTGGAAATAGCGGTCAAGTCCGGAGATCATCAATATCTGTTTGTAGATCTGTGGCGACTGGGGCAGGGCAAAGAATTTCCCAGGATGAATCCGACTGGGAACCAAATAATCCCGGGCACCTTCCGGTGTGGATTTCATCAGCACAGGTGTTTCCACCTCTACAAAATCATTTTCTGACAAATAAGTTCGTGTGGCCTGGTAAGTCTCATGGCGAATGAGCAAGTTTTTTTGGAGATCTTCAATTCGAAGCTCCAGGTAGCGGTATTTCAAGCGCAGGTCTTCTTCCGCACTATTCCTGTCAGACAAAACAAAGGGTAATGGTGATGCTTCATTTAGCAAAAAATATTCGGAAACAACTACTTCAATTTCGCCTGTATCCATTTTTGGATTGACCGCTGCTTCATCCCTGTCTCTGAGGGTACCCTGGATGGAAAGGACATCCTCCATGGATAATTTTTTCACTGCTTCAAAATCACCCAAAAAGGATTCAGTATCAAATACAACCTGTGTTTTCCCATAGCGGTCCCGCAGGTCCACAAACACAACTTTCCCATGAAGCCGAACTGTATTCACCCAACCATTTAGATTCACCAGTTGTCCAATATCGGATTTTCGGAGTTCACCACAAGAATGACTTCTTTTGTACATTTTTTTTCTATATAAGCATAAAAAAAACCGCACGGAAATTACGAGCGGTTTTTTTAATCCATTTTAAATTGTTTTTTCAGCGCTTTGACACCTGGAGCCTGTTCAAGGCACGAGCGAGCGATGCATCAAGCCGGGTATCGTCGAATTTGGAATCAGATTCCTTTTTCCTTTTATTGGCCCGTTCCAAAGACAATTGTGCCCTTTCTGTATCGATCTCACCAGATTTTTCAACTGACTCTACCAAAAGTTCCAGCTTATTTTCCATGATCTCTGCATACCCGCCACTGGTAGAAAGGTATTCATCTTGCCCATCTTTTGTTACTTTGATTTCTCCAACATCAAGGGCAATGATCCCCTCAATGTGGTTTGCCATGACGCCGAATGATCCGTCAATCCCAGGACAGCGCACATAACTGGCCTGGCCTTCATCTAAGACACGGATGGGAGTAACGATCTCTAGCTGAATGGTGTTCACCAAGCAGCTGACTTCTTTTGTTTTTCCACCGCTTCATCCACATTGCCTACATAAGCAAATGCATTTTCGGGCAGTTCATCCACTTCCCCATTCAGAATGGCTTCAAACCCGGAGACCGTGTCTTCCAGGCTGACGTAGCGGCCCGGGGTCCCCGTGAACTGTTCAGCCACAAAAAACGGTTGTGACATGAACTTCTGAATTCTACGCGCGCGATGGACCACAAGTTTATCTTCATCGGAGAGTTCATCCATACCAAGAATTGCGATAATGTCCTGCAATTCCTTATATTTTTGGAGCACTTCCTGAACCGTCCTAGCAACGCGGTAATGGCGATCACCAATCTCCCGAGGATCAAGAATGCGGGAAGTTGAAGTGAGAGGGTCAATGGCCGGGTAAATACCCAATTCCGCAATTTTCCGTTCCAGAACGGTTGTCGCATCCAGATGGGCAAAAGCCGTTGCTGGTGCAGGGTCGGTCAGGTCATCAGCTGGGACATAAATCGCCTGCACTGAAGTCACGGAACCTTTCTTGGTAGAAGTAATGCGTTCCTGTAATTCTCCCATCTCCGTACCCAATGTGGGCTGGTAACCCACGGCTGATGGCATTCTACCCAATAACGCCGAAACTTCCGAACCGGCTTGAGTAAAACGAAAAATATTATCAATAAACAAGAGCACATCCCGACCTTCCTCATCCCGGAAATATTCAGCCATGGTCAGGCCCGAAAGCCCAACGCGCAAACGTGCGCCTGGTGGTTCATTCATCTGACCAAATACCATTGTTGTTTTTTTGATGACACCTGATTCCGTCATTTCAAGATACAAATCGTTTCCTTCGCGGGTACGCTCACCAACACCAGCAAATACGGAATAACCACCGTGCTCGGTGGCAATGTTGTGAATCAATTCCTGAATGAGAACCGTTTTGCCCACACCGGCACCGCCAAACAGTCCCGTTTTACCGCCCTTGGTATAAGGTTCCATCAGGTCCACAACCTTGAGTCCAGTAACAAGCATCTCTGCAGAAGTGGTGAGATCTTCCTGTTTTGGCGCTTCTCGATGAATAGGCAGACGTTTTTCCACTTCCGGCGCCGGCTTGTCATCAATGGGCTCTCCCAATACGTCAAACATACGTCCCAGGACATTTTCTCCAACGGGAACCGAGATCGGTTCTCCTGTATCAATGACCTTATGTCCACGCTTAAGCCCGTCTGTGGAGTCCATGGCGATGGCACGAGCGAGCGATGCATCAATC
>DTUG01000140.1:11087-11576 GCA_012964275.1 Fidelibacterota bacterium
GAGTTCCAGAGCATTATAGATTTCAGGTAGGTGGCCGTCTTCAAACAAAACATCAATAACCACACTTTTGATTTGCGAAATTTTTCCTACTCCTGCCATAAAATTCCTTTTTCTAGACTATTTTGCCAATGCCTCTGCACCACCTACGATTTCAAGCATTTCAGTGGTTATCGATGCCTGGCGGACTTTATTAAATTGCAATTGGAGAGATTTGATCATCTCACCTGCATTTTCAGTTGCATTTTCCATGGCAACCATCCGCGCTGCCATTTCTGAAGCAAATGACTCCAGTAAATATTTCCACATTTCTACATTCAAGTGCCGGGGAATGAGTGACTCTACAATTTCTTTTTTACTGGGTTCATAGATATGGTCGCCAAAGTGATTTTTTTCACCCTCATAATAAAGAGGAAGTAATTTTTCAACCCTAAGCTCCTGGATGGCCACATTCTTGAACCAGTAAAAAAGAAATTGTAGAGTCACTCATTC
>DTUG01000141.1 GCA_012964275.1 Fidelibacterota bacterium
ATACCCTGGGATTCTAATGCAATCCTGGCCACATCATAATCGATTTTATTAGGCACATCATAGACACCCGATTTTAATTCGCTACCATATTTTGCTAAATATTCGACACAAAGTGACTGGAGCCCAAAACTACCATCCATGATTTCGATAGGATGTCCTTGCCCTGTTGGCTGAGCTAAATTCACCAATCGACCATGCGCCAATAATATGATATTCTTACCATTTTTTATGGTATACTTTTCTACATTGGTTAAAATTGTTTCTTTTGTTTTGGAATTTAACTCAAGCGCATCCAGATCAATCTCATGATTAAAATGCCCGGAGTTGGCCAATATTGCCCCATCCTTCATTGCATTAAAATGATCCTCAGAAATCACATGTTTGTTTCCTGTGGCTGTGATAAAAATATCACCCTTGAGTGCAGCGTCTTTCATAGACATGACCCAACATCCATCATAAGATGCTTCTAATGCACGATGGTATCCAGATGATTCATTTTGGTTCGATGTACCAGATTCAACAACAATTACTTTCGCTCCAAGTCCCTTCAATCGATTGGCAATACCTCGGCCACACCAGCCATATCCAACTACGACAATGGTTTTTCCTGCAATTAAGGTATTGGTGGCAGACATTATGCCTTCGGTCACACTTTGGCCTGTTCCATAACGGTTATCAAATAAATATTTTGAATGGGCATTATTCACAGCCATGACAGGCACCTTTAAGGCATCATCATTATGCATGGCTTTTAACCGATTAATCCCAGTGGTTGTTTCTTCACAACCACCAATAACATTATTCAAAGCATTTGTATGTTTTGTATGAAGTAAATAAATCAAATCGCACCCATCATCAATTGTTATCTGCGGTTTTGCTGTGATGACAGATTCTAAACAACCATAGTATTCTGAATCAGTTTGGCATCCCCAAGCAAATACGTCCATTTCTTCGGACAGGGCTGCAGCAATAGAATCATCTGTTGTTAAAGGATTGCAGGATGCTGTCGTTACTTCTGCTCCTCCAGCCACCAATGTTCTTAGCAAAATCCCTGTCTTTTTCTCTAAATGAAGTGCCACACCTACTTTCATTCCTTTAAGGGGTTTTTCCGCCTCAAATCGGTGGCGAACTGACGCCAATACTGGCATATTATCTTTCGCCCAAGATAAGAGTTTTTTCCCTTCATTGGCTAAGGACTGATCTTTTATTTTACTCATTTATTTAAAATCCATCTTTGCCATATGAAATACACAACACTACCAATAACTAAAAAAGCCAAACCCCAAAACGGTAAAATACTTCCCTTGGATAAATGGAATTGGATAACACCCCAACTCACATAAATCGCACACGAAACATAGGCTACAGGTACAAACGGGAAGAGTGGCGTTCGATAAATATTTTCATTCACCCTTGAACCTAAATCGGTCTTATTTACTTTAAGTAAAGTGGAAATAGAAAGGGCTGAAAACATAATCATGACCACAGTGGATGCATCTACCAAACTTCCAATATCCAATGCAAACATGAGAACTATTGTCCAAATTGCCTGAAGCATAATTGCATTTACAGGAGTTTTATAATGATTGTTTAATTTAGCTGTGAATTGAAAGAATACACCCTGCTTGCCCATAGCTTGAATTACTCGTGCACCGGCCGTTTGAATCGTAATCGATAAGGAACTGGACACGCTCATAAAAATCAAAATGGATAAAAAGGTTGTCCAACCATCTGCACCCACAGCTTTAAGAGCTATTAAAGGTACCATTTCCTGTCCTTGGATTCCTGTCAATCCAACTGCTTTTAAAAAAGATAAATTCACAATGACATAAATAATGGTTGTAATGAGTGTTCCACCAATCAACGCCATAGGCAATGTTTTTCGTGGGTTTTGAATTTCGCCTCCGATATAACCAGCCACATTCCAGCCCGTATAGGCAAAAAATATGGGAATTAAGGCTCGGGAAAATCCAATAAAAGGATTATCACTTTGGACAGATTCCCCAGCAGATAATACTTTTTTAACATCCCCATCTAACAACAAAAACACCAAGAGAAAAATGCCCAAAACCTTAAGTACGGTTAGGATAGACTGGAAACGAGATCCCACCTCTACTCTTAAACAATGAATGCCGGAAAACCCCAATACTAAAATGGTGGCTAGCATCGGGACAGATAACACCATAGAACCAGGAAAAAACTGGTGAATATATTTCGCTGAAAAAAGAGCTAATATTGCTATAGACCCTGTCTCGAAAATAACGAGGCTCATCCACCCATATAAAAACGCTGGAAAAGGTCCAAAAACTTTATGCAAATAAATAAAGTCTCCACCTGTCTCTGGAAAGCGAGTGGATAATTCGGCTATGGCAAATGCACCTAATAATGCCATGGCACCGCCACCAATCCATGCCATGATCAATGTAATATCATTGGGAACTGGTGCAGCTGCGTATCCTGCTAAAAGGAATATTCCTGAACCAATCATGTTCCCAGTAACCATCGATGTGGCATCGAATAATCCCAATACACGTTTTGTAGATGTCATTATTAAAGGATTATGATTTATAGAGATTAAAGGCCAAAAGGAACCAACCGGCTAAAAATAATAAACCACCAATCGGTGTTATGGCCCCAAGCCATCGTGCATTTGTCAAAACCAAGATATATAAACTGGCTAAAAAGGTGATGATTCCGGCTGTCAGTAAAATAGCAGGCGAGTTGATGACATTTTCAGGAAAATGGAAAACCGTGATTCCGATCAATACCAAACCCAGCGCATGGTACATCTGATAACGGACACCCATCTCAAAGAGAGCCAGGTCTTCTGGATTCACTTTTGTCTTTAGACCATGGGCGTCAAATGCACCAACCGCCACCGCCAGGGCAGACAGGAATGCCCCGACAATGATCCAGGTCGTCATTCTTCGTTTTGGTTTCGATGTATTACAGTCCGCATGGGGAATGGTATTTCTATCCCCTCTTCCTCATACCGTCTGTGAAGTTTTTTAATAAAATTATGTATAATGGGATGTTGGTCGCCATAGCGGTTTCCTCTAAAATACACCATCAGATTTATGCTGGATTCTCCAAAGGTTTGAAACCGCATAGTCGGCTCAAAATTTTTATTGCTTTCCTCTAAAGAATCTTGGACATCTTGAATGACTTCACTAGTGATTTGTTCTACCTTTTCAAGGTCAGAATCATAACTAACACCAACTTGGATCTTCACCGAAAAACTGGATTCACCGCTGTCATAATTCTTAACAGTTGCAGCAGACAACCTTGTATTCGGAATATGGATCACATTATTTGTACGTTCCATCATTGTGGTATTTCGCCAGGAAATGTTGGTGATATAACCCATTTCTCCTGAATCCAGTTGGATGAAATCTCCCGGTTGAACCTTTCCACTTAGTAGTATATGAAGACCTGCAAATACGTCGGAAAGCGTGTCTTTTAATGCAAGAGATATTGCTAAACCGCCAACACCTAAAGCTGTAAGCATAGGCGTAATTGAGATATTCAGGGCATCGAGGATAATGAGCACGCCTACCAGATAGACGGTAATACGCACAAAATTGGTAAACATAGTAGTTGATGGAAAGCCTTTATCCTGCCCATGAGCCCAGAGATCAATAAGACTAACAACCAGACGGCTAAGCGCCAACGTCATAGAACCAATAACAACAATAACTAAAAATTTGGAAATATAGTCATTGTATGGATCAACTATCTCTACACTGCCAGCTGCAAGGGATAAAGCACCAAGAAAAAACCAGATTACGATGTGGGGTTCAATAGCATCGAGTATTGCATCATCACCTTTCCATTTTGATTTCTCGGCCGCTTTTTTCAAACGAACATGGATGAAACGCTTAAAACCCCAACCTAGCAGGATACCGATAACTACAATACTCGCAGGGGGACCCCACATTTCTGCATTAGCCTTGAACCAATCCATCATATGATCAATCAAACTTCACAGATACTAATTTCGAAATTCCCTTTTTTTCCTGAGTAACACCATACATTTGATTAGCAATTTCCATGGTTAGTTTGTTATGTGTTACTATAATGAATTGTGTTTCATCGGCAAACTTCCTCAGAACATTTGTGAATTTATGGATATTGACATCATCTAGTGGGGCATCCACCTCATCCAGAATACAATAAGGACTGGGCTTCACCTGATAAATGGAGAATAGAAGCGAAATAGCAGTAAGAGCTTTTTCACCGCTGGATAATAATCGCAGAGATGTATTTCTTTTTCCCGGAGGTTGAGCTTCGATATGAATATCTGCTTCAAGTGGATCCGGATCACCAATAAGCCGTAGTGAAGCAACACCACCTTCAAAAAATTGATTGAAAAGTTTTCCAAAATTACCTCGGATAAGTTCAAAGGTTTCCTGAAACCTTTTTCGAGCTACACGATCAATCTTTCGAATGGTTTCGCGTAGGTTTTCCTCAGCCGCAATTAGATCATCTTGCTGTTTTTGGAGATGCTCCAAGCGCTCAAATTGCTCATTATATTCATCCTGTACAGCCATATTGACTGGTCCAATATTTTCTAGACCTTTTTGGATCTTACTAATTTTAAAGCTTAATTCCTCATCTGACTCTTCAACAGTCAAATTTGATGGGACATTAATACTATAACGATCCTGAACTCTTTCTTTTACTATTTTGATTTTTTGTTCGGTTTCCGCCATTTCAAGTTCTGTGTTTTTCAAATTTTCCAAAAGGCGTTCTCGATCTTGTTGATCCGTTGTAATTCGAGTTTGAATCTCATTAATTGCCCGATAGGTTTCACTATAAACCGATTGTTTAAGATCAATTATAGAACGCTGTCTCTGGATCTCCGCCATCAGTGTTTCCAGTTCTTTTTTACCAGTTTTCACCTGTTGCTCGAGATTAGTTTTTGCATCCTGCAAATCACTGACTTCTTGAAGAATAGCCTTTTGCTGTACTTTTAATGCCTTCCCGGTTTCTTTTCCTGCAGATATTTTGAATCTCAAATTGTCACGGCGTGATTCCAAGTTAATCAATGTTATTCGAGCATTCTGAATAACCTCTTGCTGATCATCTCGAGTCTTCCGTACCTCCAGCATAGTTGTATTAGCTGCATTAATCTTCCCTTGGAATACTAATAATTCCTTATCTGCCTTATCTATAATCGGTTTAAGAGATTGCAATGACTGATACGTTTCTTGGACTATTGTTTCCGTTTCAGTCAATTCCAGTTGAAGGCTCTGGATTGTATCTAATACTTGGGATTGACCTAAACGATTCCGCATCAATTTATTTTCAAGCCTAGAAATATATTGGGTCAACTCTTCAACAGTTTTGAGATGATCTTCTATATCTTTTTGGATAGCTTGGATAGATATATTCAAAGATTTTATTTTTTTCGACAGTACCGTTTCCTTTTCCGTTAATTGATCTAACTCTGAAGTAATCCTATCCAGTTTTCCCTGACGGCCGATGAAATTACCATGCTCTGAGATCTGGCGGTTCTTCAGGATCAGGTCATTACCAGCATAAGACCCGGCAGTGTCAACCAACCCCCATCCACTTAGATCAGTATCATTTAGCGCATCTTGCAGATTTTCCACGACCAATAGGTTACCAAGCAGGTAATCTGCCAAGGGTCGAAGTTTTTTATCAGTCTTTACAAAGTCTGACGCGCGGCCAAATACGGTTCCATTCTTTGGAACTGGATCTAACTCTATATTCAGATTTGCAGCTTCTTTCAATGGTATGATGGTAAGATCACCAGCCTGCTCCGTGAGTGCTTTATCTAGTGTCTGAATAGCAGTCTTTTTATCTTTGGTGATGATGCAATGAGATAAATCACCCAATCCGATTTCAAGGGCATTCAGGTATGGTTCATCTACTTGAAATACATCCGCAACTGTCCCCAAGACATCGGGAAATTTCTTTGGATTTTCCAATACATATCGAGTCCCTTCTGGGAATCCTTCTTTTGATTCCAGCAACTCTTGGTAGAAAGAAGTTTGGATTTCCATGGAATCTTTCCCTGCAGATATGGAATAATACTGCTTCGCCATATCATGTTTTTTCTCCTGAAGGTTTTGGAGCTTTGATTCCATTTTATGCAAACTTTTTTTTGCAGAAGTAAGTTTTTGATCAAAGGCTTTCTGTTCTGTATTTAATTGTTTCAGTTCCGCCTGGTATATTTTCTCATTTTTTTTCTGCTTTAATATCTTTTCATTCAAGATCTTACAAACCGATTCTTTCTCTTCTACAAGAGTAATTGTACGATCATAGAGAGACCGGTCATTTGATAGATCCTGCTGACGCTGCCATCGATCATTCTGTATGTAATCCAGGTTTTTTACAGTTTCTTGATAAGCAGATTCTAGTTTTTGAAAACCATCTTTTTCTTGTTTATAAAATTCCAGTTTTTCATTTAGTTCTAATTCCAACCCAACTATTTCTTTTTGCAAATCTTTTACTTGGGATTTGAGTGAACTTATTTTTTCATCATTGGAATCATATTCTCGATTTTGCCTATCAATAGTGACCAACGTAGATCTACCCTGTTCCGTCCAAACTAGAACATCCTGGCGCAGGGTCTGTTGCCTTTCAGTGAATAAGGTCATTTGAGTTTGCAATTCATTTAATTCTTTTTCCTGTTGGCGATATGTCTCCCTGTACTGTTCCAATTCCTTTTCATGGATTGATGATTCCGTGGTTTTGGATTCTCGCAAGTGCTGATATTCCTTTATTTGTTTTTCCAGCGGAGCAATAACATTTTGATAACGCTTTACTTGTAAAAAAGCCCGAGCTAAATCCTTTTGCTGCAACTTTTCAGTCAGTTTTTCGTGGCGTTTAAACCGTTTGAGTTGAAGTTCAAGACCATAAACTTTTTGTTCGATCTCGGTGATAATATCGTTAATTCGTTCTAGATCAAACCGAGTTGCATCAAATTTTCGAATTGTGGATTTACGCTGGTTCCGGTATTTGTTGATTCCTGCGGCTTCTTCAAACATACGTCGGCGGTCATCTCCAGTATCTGAAAGTATCTGTTCTATCATTTTAAGTTCTATCACCGAGTAGGCATCTGCACCCATACCAGTATCTAAAAACAAGTCATTGATATCTTTTAAACGACAGGGGATTTTGTTCATGGTATATTCACACTCACCACTACGATACACCCGGCGACCAATTTCAATATCGTTATATTCTATAGGAAGTTTACCCATATTATTATGTACGGTAAGGGAAACTTCACAAACGCTTAAGGGTTTAATACCATCAGCGCCATTAAAAATGACATCCTCCATTTTTCCACTGCGCAAAACACGTGACTTTTGTTCACCAAGTACCCAGCGAATAGCATCAACAATATTAGTTTTTCCACAACCGTTTGGACCAACGAGAGTGGTGATTCCCTCCCCTAGCTTCATCACCTCCTTTTTGGCAAAGGATTTGAAGCCATGCATCTTTAATTCGGATATATACAACGGAACTGATTTAGTATGTGGTAACTAAATTTAGTGATTTTTCGACGGGAAACCCACCTTGGATTGACGACAGATAAAATATTAGGAGCGGAAATGTGTTGCTGGGTCTAACCAGGGGGCCAAGTGAATGTCCGGCCACCTAATAAATGGAGGTGTACATGCCACACGGTCTGTCCTGCTGCTGCATTGCAATTAAAACCAGTGCGGTAACCTTCTTCAGCAATGCCTTCCTTTTCCGCCAGGTTCTTAGCTGTTAGGATCAGTTCTCCAACCATTTTTGCATGATGGCTTTCCAAATCATTCAGGGTGGGGATATGCACCTTTGGGATAATTAAAATATGGGTAGGGGCTTGTGGGTTGATATCCCGAAAAGCCAGTATACGTTTATTTTCGTACACAATATCAGCGGGGATTTCCCGGCTGATTATTTTGCAGAAAAGACACTCAGTCATACGAACTACTTAGAATAATAAAACGTACTTTAGTTCAAATTGAATTTTGGCTTGAGTAAATTGGTTTATCATATCCCTGTCACTGAAGTTCAAAATATAAACATTCTTTATTTTCGGAATCGGTTAAAAGCAATATGGATCAACATTCCGCTGTAATCTTTTCTTCCATCTGCTGTTTGACTTAATGGTAGAATATCAACACCTATGTGCAAAATAACCGAACTGAGATTAACCCACTTAAACTCCACACCTCCGCCTATAAAACCTCCAGGGGACCAGTGGGTTTGAGAGTTGCTCCATCGTTCCATAAAGTTATCTCCTGTTTCTTCACCATCAATCGTAAATATCGGACCACCACGCAGGGTAACAAAGGGAGAAAAATTATTGGCTATATCTCCAGCAAAAGGATAATAATTGACTCCGGCCAGCATGGGCAGGAGTACCAGGTTCTGTCCACCAACTGTTGAATACTGGTTCGTCCAATAATCATATACGATCGTTTCTTCATCGCCTTTCACATCGAAAAATCGAAATTCTGTTATCAGACTCATTGTTTCAGTCGTGTTGGTCCACATATGGTTAAAAAAGATACCGGAACCAGAGGATCCGATATCCAGCCCAAGGCCATACTGAGTTTTCGAAAATTGTCCCAGTAATAAAATGGGAAAAACAAGAAAATGAATTATTATCTTCATTCTGATCGAATGTTATACAGTTTTTTCCATGTTGATTTATCTGCAAGCAAATTATCTACCGGATCATCATTCAGGACAGAATGTTGGAAGATATTTAGAACATCCTCTCTCTTTACGCCAGTGTACCAGTATCCATTTGGATAAACGACCACCGTTGGACCAATTTCGCAGGTATCAAGGCAGCCAGCTTTATTAGCGCGCACTTTTCCTTTCAACCCATGTTTATTGATTAACCGCACGAATTCCATTCGGATATCCCATCCTCCACATCGACCACAACTGCCCCGAGGGCTGGCTGGATCCCGCTCGTTCACACAGATAAAAATATGTTTCCTATATTTCATTCGTGTCTAAGAATCACTTTTCCAAATTGCCCCTCAGATTCAAGATATTCATGGGCATATTTTACTTCGGCCATTGGAAAAACCCTATCTACCACCGGTTTGATCTTTTTTTGCCGCAATAGGTCCATAGCCTCTTTAAGAGCCGCTTGTGATCCCATTGTAGATCCTAGCACAGACTGTTGCTTAAAAAAAAGGTGTGTCAAATTTAAATCTGCCTTGGGGCCCGTTGTCGCGCCGCAGGTAACCAACCGGCCACCCCGAGCAAGAGATCTCATGGAAATAGTCCAGGTAGCTTGTCCCACATGTTCAAAAACAATATCGGCTCCACGCCCATCTGTTGTTTTCTTCACAATTTTTAGTACTTCCTGGTTAGTACGGTCCACGGTTATATCAGCACCAAGTGCCTTAACCTTATCCAGCTTTTTATCAGAACTGCTTACAGCAATCACCCGGGCACCTTTAGCCTTTGCAATTTGAACGGCAATACTGCCAACTCCGGAACTAGCTCCCCAGATAAGCACCCAATCATCCGGCTTGATCCTCGCCTTTTTGACCAGCATCTGGTAGGCAGTCTGTGCCACGAGAGGAAAAGCGGCCGCTTCTTCAAAACTCAAAAAATCGGGTTTCTGTACCAACTGGTTTTCTGGTAAAATAATTTTTTCTGCAAAGGTACCGTCGCAGGATTCTCCCAAAATACCCATGGTAGCACAGAGATTTTCCTGCCCTCTAATGCATTGCTGGCATTCACCGCAAAAAACCAGCGGTTGGACCATGACTTCATCGCCCGATTTAAAACCAGTTACTTCCTCCCCTTTGTCTGTTACGATCCCGGAACCGTCACTCCCTAAAATGATTGGCAAAGGCACTCCGGGAATTCCATTTCGAACCCAAAGGTCGAGGTGATTGAGAGCACCCGCCTTAATATTGATCAATACCTGTCTTGGTCCCGGAACAGGTGTACTAATATCTTCCCACTGGAGAACATCAATACCTCCATGCTCGTGAATGCGGATCGACTTCACGACTTCTTCCAGCGCATGATTCTCTCATCAATACTGTAACAGCCCGGGCCCAGTAAAAATATGAAAAGAAAAATGACCATATACATGAACGCTGTTTCTGGTTCTTCCCCTTTGTTGAAATGATACGATCCGGCGAAAAACATTGTCAAAGCCACCATCAGCGCTGAAGGTCTTGTCAAAAAGCCAACAACAACCATTGCTGCGCAAATTCCTTCGCTAAATGCAGCCAGAAAACCAAAAAAAACATGCCCAAATTCAATACCAAAAGGGGTCATGGCCGCCTTGCCTAGCGATTGCCAACTTTCAGGATCATTGCTAATCTTTCCCAGCCCATGTAGCAAAAGCAAATAAAAACCTGCAACCGACCGCAACATCAATAGCCCCCAGTCCAGGCTTTTAGGAAAGAGTTCATGACTCCAGATCCAATCCAGCAAGATTGTATTACTTGTCTTCATATTCCGCATCCTGAATATCCATCTTTTGTATTTTTTCACGAATATTTGATTTTCTCTGCTCTTTTTTCACCGCCTGACGAACTGAAAAAATAGGAATTAAAAGTAAAATAATGCGATAGGTGAAATAGATCAGTATGCCGATTAATATTAACCGCATGAAGTTCAATAATCCGAAACAGGATTGAAAAACTTTGTGCCTGACACCGGTTGGCGAATGTAATTAATAACCTCCTGAAGATCATTTTCGTTTTTTACAAAATCAATATTGTTCGTATTAATAATGACCAGTGGTGTTTCCTGGTAACGGAAAAAGTATTCCGTATATACCTGGTTCAAAGCATCAATATATTCCCAAGTAATGTTATTCTCCATCGCACGTCCTCGTTTGGCGATATTTCTCATCAACAAATCGGTATCCGCCTGTAGATAAATGACCAAATCGGGTTTGATAACATTTCGTTCCAACAAGTTAGCCACCGTATCATACAACTGCATTTCTTTTTCATTGAGATTCAAGGATGCAAACAATCGATCCTTCACAAACATGTAATCGGTAACCAGTAATTTCTGAAACATGTCTACCTGCCGTAATTCCTGCTGCTGGCGGTAGCGTTGAAGCAGGAAAAACAGCTGTGTCTGGAAACCAAATCGTTCTGGATCATTATAAAATTCGGCAAGGAATGGGTTGTCCTCAAAATCTTCTAATATCAATCTTGCACCCAGTTCCTTGGACAACAGCTGTGCCAAGCTGGTCTTCCCCACGGCAATGGGACCTTCCAAAGCAATATAATAAAGATTTCTCACGCTTCCTTCTCCATGTGATGCAGGGTCACATCCGAAGAGTCCGGGCAATAATGAAGAAGTTCTCGAACACTCTTATTAAAAACTGGAATTGGTAAATCGGGGGCAATTTCTTCAAACGGTACTAAGACGAATCTGCGGGTCGCCAGCTGCGGGTGAGGTAAAATCAATTCCTCGGTTTCCAATACTGATCTGCCATGTACCAATATATCAATA
>DTUG01000142.1:0-13426 GCA_012964275.1 Fidelibacterota bacterium
GATTTTGGTGCACTTGCAACAGAATATTCTCAAGATCCCGGAAGCCAGGCTAACGATGGAGATTTAGGATGGTTTGGCAAAGGAAGAATGGTAAAACAATTTGAAGAAGCTGCTTTCAATGGTAATAAAGGAGACATTATCGGACCAGTGGAATCGCGTTTTGGGCAGCATATAATATATGTTCGGGATAAAAAATCTGAAGATGGTGAAGAACAGATATTAGCATCCCATATCTTGCTAAAGGTAGAAATTAGCCCTACATCCCTGTCTGAATTGAAGCGGAATGCAGTGCTTTTCAGTTATGACGCACAAGATTCCGGATTTTCTGCGATCGCTGAGTCACATGGCATTGAAATCAAATCACAAGTAAAACTCAAAGATTCGGATTTTCGTATTCAGGGTATCGGTTCCCTGCGCAGCGCAGTACAGTATGCTTTCAATAATCCAGTGGGTACTGTTTCAGATATATTCGAAAATAATCAATATTTTTCCGTGTTTCATATTGACAGCATCATACCCCCTGGTGTAGACCCGTTTGAGGAAGTGGAAAACCAGGTGTCAAGAAAAGTGAAGCAGCGCAAAGAGAAGAAATTTTCACGCGATAAAATAGACGATCTGCTTGTTGAAATCACTGCAGGGGAAAAATCTCTTCAATCTGTTATGGATGGTAACGAAGATTTAAATGGAGTTAGGGATGAGTCAAAAACTCTTCTTGAAAGTTTTACGTCTATAGGCCGAAGCAATTATGTTGTTGGGGCTTTATTAAATTCAAAAATTGGCGACCTTCTTGGCCCACTGGATACAAACCGCGGCTGGGCATTGATCAAAGTAAAAGGGATTGCACCCATCGACTCCACTGATTACGAGGTCCAAAAAGATGTACTTAAGACAAACCTTTTTAACCGAGAACAGAACCAGGTTTTCCAATTTTGGCTGGAGGATCTCAAATCAAGAGCAGAGATCGTAGATAACCGCAAGTATATTTTTTAATTACCGAATCTCTATCGCTCGAATAAACCGTGAGAAATCACAGCTATAATCAACGATGTTATTACTAAAACTAGAGCCATTGATGAGGGTCAAAAGAGACTAAGAGCCTTCCTTGAAAATTGTAGTCTTATCCAGATAAATGACTGATAATATAAAGCAGGTACGTATTGTGGAAGTAGGACCACGGGACGGGCTCCAAAACATTTCCAGCATTATTTCAACAAAGAAAAAAGTAGAATATATCAATCGATTGACTAAATCAGGTTTACCGGAGATTGAGGTGACGAGTTTTGTATCTCCAAAATGGGTACCTCAGTTAGCAGATTCGTTTGAAGTTTCAAATTCCATCACTAAAGATCCATCTATCACCTATACAGCGCTTATACCCAACCAGAGAGGATTAGATCGGGCCATTGATGCTGGTTATACTTCTATCGCTGTCCTTACAGCAACAAGCGAAACATTTTCCCAAAAAAATACCAACTGTTCTATTTCTGATGGTTTGAAGGTTTTAAAGAGCATGGTACCGTCATGGTCAAAAAGTTCACTGCGGGTTCGTGGATATATATCTACTGTATGGCACTGCCCGTATGAAGGTGCGATAAATGCAAAGTCCGTGTTAACAATAATTGATCAGCTATTGGACATAGGTATTAGTGAAATATCATTAGGCGATACGATTGGAAAAGCAACCCCTGATGAAATTAAACGTACTCTGGAGACAATTCTTTATCGATTCGATGCATCACATTTTGCCTTTCACATGCATGATACCTTCGGTCATGCCGAAGAAAATATTCATGTGGGGCTGGAAATGGGTATAACTACCTATGACAGTTCTGCCGGGGGATTAGGTGGCTGTCCTTATGCACCGGGTGCATCAGGAAACGTAGCCACAGAAAGTGTCATATCAATTTGTGAATCACTGGGTATTCACACTGGTGTGGATAAAAATCTACTGAAATCTGCGGGTGATTATATGATTGGCGTTATCGATCAGGGGGTATTCGAGCGTGCCTAAGATTGAAACACAAATTAATTTTTCTTCGGAAAAATACCAATCCAATTTTAAACACCACAAAGCAATTTCAGATAAACTGGTGCTGGATCTGGACAAAATAAGAGAAATGGGTCCGCCGCATCGTATTGAAAAACACCAGAAACGCGGGAAAATTACTGTTCGCGAACGCATTGAAAAACTCAAGGATCCAGATTCATACTTTTTAGAGTTTTCTACACTAGCTGCAAATGAGGTATATGATGATTACATACCAGCGGCAGGTATCATCACCGGAATTATATCAATTCATGGACGACAGTGCGTGGTGGTTGCTAATGATGCTACAATTAAGGGAGGTACCTACTATCCTTTGACGGTTAAAAAGCACCTTCGAGCCCAAGAAATTTCCATGGAGAATCACCTTCCGTGCATTTATTTAGTTGATAGCGGCGGTGCTTTCCTGCCCAAACAGGATGAAGTATTTCCTGACAGGGACCATTTTGGTAGAATTTTTTACAATCAAGCCCGTATGAGTGCAGCCGGAATACCCCAGATTGCTGCAGTGATGGGATCCTGCACTGCCGGTGGGGCTTATGTCCCCGCCATGAGCGATGAAGCGATCATTGTGAATAAAACGGGGACTATATTTCTTGCCGGTCCACCATTGGTTAAAGCTGCAATTGGCCAGATAGCAACACCTGAAGAGTTGGGCGGAGCAAAAATGCATACTCAAATCAGCGGTGTCGCAGATCATTTTGCTGAAAATGATGATGAAGCTTTATTAAAAATCCGCAATATCATTGATCATTTTCCAGATTCGCCTGAACCAGAAAAGAAATCTGAAGAACCGCACTATTCTGCTGAAGAAATATATGGTGTACTTTCCAAGAATTACCAGGTTCCTTTCGACGTCCATGAGATCATTTCCCGATTGGTCGACGGATCCAAATTCGAAGAATTCAAAGCTGATTACGGCAAAACTCTCGTGACTGGTTTTTCACGAATTGGAGGAATTTCCGTTGGGATAGTCGCGAATAACGGAGTGTTATTTAGCGAAACTGCTTTGAAAGGCGCTCATTTCGTAGAGATCTGCTGCCAGCGGAAGATACCGTTACTGTTTATGCAAAACATCACTGGATTCATGGTTGGTAAGAAAGCAGAATCCGGCGGAATTGCAAAAGATGGTGCGAAAATGGTACAGGCGGTAGCTACTGCCAATGTACCCCTTATCACCTTGATTATCGGTGGTAGTTTTGGTGCCGGAAATTATGCCATGGCCGGCCGCGCTTACCAACCTCGTTTCCTTTGGATGTGGCCCAATGCTCGAATCTCCGTTATGGGTGGTGAACAGGCAGCTGATGTTTTGGCTACAATTAAAAAAGACCAGTTAGAATTAAAAGGAAAAACAATATCCGAAAAAGAAGTGGATGAACTTAGAAAACCAATTCTCGACAAATATGAAAAAGAGGGACATTCCTATTATTCCAGTGCGCGACTATGGGACGACGGAATTATTACGCCGATGGAAACAAGGAATATTCTGATTCAAGCATTCAGAGCCGTTTCCGGTGTTTCGTATCCTGCTCCCAATTTCCCCGTTTTTCGCATGTAATCCTACCCCATCCTTGAATCTCTCCAATTTTAAATTGGTCACACTGACCTTGGTGGCAATGGTACTATGGGGCCTAAGCTGGACAAATGCCAAAATATTAGGAAACTATGGCGATGCTTCCTTGATGATGTTTTGGCGTTTCGTATTTGCCACAATTTCCTTTGCACCGGTTGTCGTTTGGAACGGTAATCCATTTAAACTTCCCAAAACCAGTTTACGCTTTATTATTATCAATGCCATTTTTATGACATCTTATAATTTTTTCTATTTCAAGGGAACTCAAACTGGATTAGCAGGAACAGGAGGTATTCTAGTTTCCACTCTTAATCCAATTCTTACAGCTGTTTTTGCTACTTTAATTTTTCGTGATATCATACCAAAAAAGAACATTATTGGGTTATTCCTTGGATTATGTGGTGGAGGAATTATTATGCGGCTATGGGACTCCAATGCTGATCAATTAATGCAAAGTGGCAATTTATTCTTTCTACTTGCTTCAATTTCCTGGGTAGCTGTCACATTAAATACGTCACGTATAAAGTACAGGGTCTCCTTTATTCCATATAGTTTCTGGTGTTTCTTCTTTGCCAGCATTTTTAGTTTCCCTATGGCAATGGGAAATTCGATCATGGCAGTGTTTACATTTGACTGGATATTTTGGCTAAATATGATGCTGGTGTCGGTGGGCGCTATGGCATATGGAACATCAATTTACTTTCTCGCATCTGTGGAGTTAGGAGCTCAAAAAGCCAGTGCATTTATTTTCACAGTACCCATTACAGCTATGGGTTTCGCAATGATTTTCTTAAATGAAAAACTTACAATTACAACTTTGTTAGGCGGGAGCCTGACAATGACTGCTGTTTATCTTATCAATAAAAAATAGGCATTACACTCTAGATTTAAGGAACTTCTCCTTCTGTTCTTGATAATACTTATTATCTGGTTCACCTTTAACACACTTTTCAATCACTGATAAGGCTTCTTCTATACGGTTCAACTTCCACAACACTTCTGCCTTGGTATCCAAATACATGTAGGTTTGTTTAGGTTTATTCTCCATACCCAAGGCAATATCAATCTTCACCAGTGCTGTATCCAGATTCATTTCCAATTCCGTCATTCGCCATGCAAAATTATTCAATAATCCCGCCGTAGGAGACTGGATGGATCCAATATATTTTAAAAAAATATACGATTCGCGTTTTGGTTGTTTTTTCAATCTTCTTAATAGAAACAGGCTTTCCTGATAGGCCATTTGTTGTTTCTCATTATCCGACGTTTTTTCTGCAAATTCGATCAAAGGGTCCGGGTTTCCGGATTCACGCGCACCATATAACTGATCATAAAAGATTGCAGTACCAGCTGAATCCACATCATGATTTATAATTTTTTTAATATATTTTCTTGCAACATTGTTGTTTCCCATCATGTCATACTTTTGGCTTAGTTTAAACAAAATAGAAAAATTAGTAGAATCTTTTTCGTATTTAGACTTTAAGTCAGTTAATGTGCCCTTTCCTGCATGAATTCGACGCAGTTCATCCAAGAACTGCTCTGGTGGATGATATCCAACAACTCTATCAATTTCATTACCTTGATTATTTAAAAAAACAATAGTAGGGTATCCTTGTACATTGTACAGATCGCATAGTTCTGGACCATCATCCTTCTCGGCATCTATCTTAAGACCTATAAATCTGCCAACAGAAAATTCAATAACATCAGGATCAGGATATGTATCGACATCCAGCCGATCACACCATGTTCACCACTCAGTTTCAAATTCAGCGAGGATAATTTTACCTTCTGCTTGTTCTAAAACCTCTTTTAGCGATGCAACTGACCATGGAAAAGTTGGTTCAGGCCCGCCCTTCCAAATAGTTCCAATGATGACCAAGCCAACCAAAAAGTAAGTTATATTAGTACGATTCATTTAATACTCATTCATTTGTTTCTTTATTTTATCAAGGATATTAGCGGGAGGTCGTACAGGTCTCCCATTTATGTTAAGGAAAGCATGGATGGTATACCCGGTTAATATAATTTGTTCAGTATTTTCTTTTGTGAATACCTGGTAATCAATACGGAGCTTTGCTTTAGGTAATTCATAAATAATGGTCCTGATGATCAAATTCTGCTCCAATTCGGCACCTCGATGATAATCGCAATGACTTGTAATAACTGGAAGTTGGATACCGTTTTTTTCAACACTGGTGACATCGAGTCCTATCGATGCCAATAGTTCAGTTCGTGCTTCTTCAAAATACTCTAAATAACGTGAATAATAAACGATCCCCATTTGGTCAATATCTTTGTAATAGACCTTTAAATGATGATCATATTGGATCATTTCAATTCCTGATAAAACCCCAGTGCATCATATTTTTCAATACGTATATCTAAAAAATTTTCTGGATTAATTTTCTCCAATGCTGCGAGTTCTTCTTGAATTGCCTGACTTAAGTTATTAATCGCTGAATCTTTGTCCCGATGGGCACCACCGTTTGGTTCTGGAATAATTCGATCACAAATTCCGATTTCCTGTAAATCCGAAGGTACAAGTTTCAGTGACTCAGCTGCTTCTGGTGCCTTTCCCGCATCCCGAAACAGAATCGATGCACATCCTTCCGGACTTATAACAGAATACCAGGTATTTTCCATCATGAGAAAACGATCGCAAATTCCAATACCTAAGGCTCCCCCGCTGGCTCCTTCGCCAATGACCACACCTATTATCGGAATTTTTAAAGCTGACATTTCTAAAAGATTCCTGGCGATAGCTTCAGCTTGTCCTCTTTCCTCGGCACCAATTCCTGGAAATGCTCCAGGTGTATCCATGAGAGTAATGAGCGGTAAACCAAATTTTTCGGCCAAATTCATTACCCGTAATGCTTTTCGATAACCCTCTGGCCGCATCATACCAAAATTACGATAGAGATTTTCCTTGGTATCTCGCCCTTTTTGCTGGCCAATAATTGCAATCCTGCGTTCGCCAAGATGCCCTATACCGGACACCACTGCAGGGTCATCGGAAAAATAGCGATCACCATGAAGTTCAATAAAATCAGGAATGAGTATTTGAATGTAATCTAGTGAGTAGGGTCGATTAGGATGACGAGCCAATTGAACACGCTGCCAGGGATTTAGTTTCGAATAAACTTTTTCAATCAATTGATGGCGTTTTCCTTGGGTTTTAGCTATCTCTTTTAAAGTCTCTTGTGTAGGATCTGTTTGGGATTCCAATTCGAGAATCCTCTCATCCAACTCACGAATAGGTTCTTCAAAATCGAGGTAATATTTGGGCATAATTTAGATTGTACTCAGATTTCAGAAATCAATCGTAATTCTTGTCTAGTTCCAAGAAAGTAAGTATTCCCAGGGTAATAACAAGGACAAAAACTACATTAGCCATAATATAAGGTAAATTTATACATAAAAAACCTACCATGCTTAGTAACAGTGAAATTCCATGCATTAGAAGCACTGCTTTGGGAAGAGGTATACCTAATTGCTCTAGTCTGTGGTAGGTATGATCGCGAGATGCTTTGTGAATTTTCTTTTTCCGACGCAAACGGGAGAATATCACTAGACAGAGGTCAAAAATCGGTACTGCAAATATCATCACCGGAACTAACCAGGTGGATGCTTGATTCCCCTCCAAAGGCTGATAAAGAATGGCAATTGCTGCTAAAACAAAGCCAAGTGCCTGTGCTCCGGAATCCCCAAGAAACAGCCGTGCTGGGTGTGAGTTTAAGAAATAAAGAGCTAAAGAAATCCCCAATATGATCGTACATAGAAAGATCATACTCTGTTGACCTGTGCCCAAAGAAACGATCAGGAAAAATGCAGATGCCAACGCAGCCAATCCGGCCGCTAAACCATCAAAGCTGTCAATAAAATTGAAAGCATTCGTTAGCGTCACCAGCCAAAGAATGGTCACTAACAGATTTAACCAGTGAGCCAGGTCCGGATTTATTTGAAAGAAAAACTCGGGAGATCCAAAAAAATTAACATTTACACCAAATGAAATCAGAATAACTGCTCCCAATACCTGTCCAAGCAATTTAAATTCCGCCTTTAAGTGTTTATAATCATCCCAAAGTCCAAATAGGCCAACGACAATGCAGGATAACAATATGCCAATAACCGCATTGACAGACCATTGCCCGGAAAGAAGTACAATAAGAATGAATGTATCCATGAGTACCACTCCGCCTACAACAGGCATAGGTTTGGAATGATCCTTGTGATCGGCTGTTCCGGGTACATCCATCAGTTCAATCATTGGAGCCAGACGGATACTGATCCAGGCCAACGCTGACGCTGTCAATATACTGGTTAGCAGCAATAGAAATATGTGATCAATTTGTGATAAATAATACATTTTAACGATTTAATAAATGCTTTCCTTCAGCAACAATAAGTTTTAGAAACATCAGAAGACTGTAAAAGAAATTAAATAGTTTTGGATAATCCTGGGCAAAATGCTTATGATAGTAAAAATAATAACTGCGGTGCCATTCAAAAATGGACCTCATAGGGTACGAATTTGAACCACCAGCACCCCCTATATGATATATTACTGCATCTGGATTATAAATGATGCTCCAGCCTTTTTCTGAAGCACGAAGGCAGTAATCAGAGTCTTCCTGATAAGCAAAATAACGTTCATCAAAATAACCAATTTGATTTATGACTTCACGTCGGATCACCATACAGGAACCTGATACACCGCCTACTTCCGCAATCATATTTTCATCGAGGTGATCTAAATGGTATCCCGTGAATCTAACATCATCAGGATAAAATCGAGACAATCCTAAAAAATAACTGAAAACAGCCCACGGGCGAGCAATACCTCTTCGGCAGGATTTTTGAAATGAACCATCCATATTTAGAACCTTCGGCCCACATATGCCCGCCTTCGAATTCGACTTCATATATTCAATCATTTTAGATATGGCTCCCGCTTGAGGTATCGTGTCCGGATTAAGTAAAACAATCATATCACCAACAGATTCTCTTAAAGCCAAATTTATAGCTTTCGTATAACCCTCATTTCGCAAGTTTTTTATGATTCGGACATCGGGATAATGTTCTCTTAGCATTTGGATGGATTGATCGCGCGAACCATTATCTACTACAGTAATTTCATAAGCAATATCTGGAATCGATTCAGGTAATACTTTAATACAATTGTATAAGTTACTTCTCGAATTTAAATTAACAATGGAGAATGAGACCTTCATATGCTAACAAAATCAATAAATAATAGTGGAATATTTAAAGGTCAGACCCTGTTGAACAGTTTCCAGATTCGAAGCCGCCATACCATAAATATTGCCTCATAAACGATATTTTTTGACATTTTTGATTCACCAATTGTACGGTCTATAAATATTATCGGCACTTCTTTGATCTTAAAGCCTTTACACCAGGTTCGAAAATTCATTTCGATTTGAAAGGAATAACCCTGTGAGCGTACTGCGTTCAAATCAATCTCGGTCAAAACTTTCCGCCGCCAGGCCTTAAAACCGCCGGTACTATCCTTGATTGGCATACCAGTGATAATCCGGGAATAAAAATTGGCTCCATAACTCAGAATCAGTCGCCTGATGGGCCAGTTCACCACACTCACACCTTCAACATAGCGGCTGCCAACGATTAGATCATAATCGTCCAATAATTTGACTAAGCGTGGAACATCATTTGGATCATGGGATAGATCAGCGTCCATTTGAACGATGCGGTCATATTCATGTTCCAGCGCCCATTTAAACCCAAATATATAGGCAGTACCCAAACCAGCTTTACCCGGCCTTTCTTCCAAATGAAGATTAGGGTAGTCTGCCTGGAGTTCTTTGACCTTATCTGCGGTACCGTCAGGAGAATTGTCATCAACAATAAGTAAATGAAAATTCGAGTTTTTCCCCAGAATAAGTTCTATTAAAGACTGGACGTTTTTCCGTTCATTATATGTCGGTGATATAACAAGAGTGTTCATGATTCTAATCGATCTTTAATAGCAGTTAAACTTTCTTCCAGCGGTGGCGGTTCCAGGTTAAGTGTCTTTTGAATATACTCTGTTTTCAGGCCTCCTTTCATAGGCCTGGGAGCGACTTGACCCAGTTCATCAGTACTGATTGGTTTAATTAATTTTTTATCCAGTTTAAAGACATTAGCAATTTTCAATGCAAAATCAAAACGGTTGAGCCACTCTCCATCGCCCCAATGCGCAATACCAAATAATTCTCTATCAATTGATCTTTGAATGACGACCGCCAGTGAATCTGTCCAAGTGGGGTTATTCCATTGATCATTCACAACACTGATCTCCTTCCCTTCATTTAATGAATCTACAACCCAATTTAAAAAACTTGCCTGTGTACGCACATAGTAGTCATAAACCACATTTGCGCGAATAACGAGATTATTGTTTTGGCCATCCAATAGAGCCTTCTCACTGGCTAATTTTGATAGTCCATAAACATTAATGGGATCGGTGGTGTCATTCTCACTATAAGGTCCATTTTCTCCGTTAAATACATAGTCCGTAGAAAGATGAATGATAGGCCCTGAAAAAGAGGATGCCAGATTTTTTGTTCCGCCAACATGGACAGAGAATGCCAATTCAGTATTCGATTCACAAGCGTCCACATTAGTTAAACTTGCCAGATTGATAATCACATCCGGCTTCACAATGTTTATCACTTCCCTGCACAACATTAAATTAGTAATATCCAAAATCAGGCCAGTTTCTCCTTCTGGAATATTTAAGCCGGTATTAGTAATAAGATATTGAGATGAAAGCAAACGTGAAAGTGCCCTCCCAAGCTGACCAAATGCACCAGTAATCAAAATATGGGTCATAAATGTTCAATCATGATTTTATACTGAAGGTTTTGGCAATTAACTCCAATTGACGAAGAAAAATGGATTTATCCCTTCCTGGATGGTGCACAATTGTGTTGATATGGAATGTTCTATCGGTAGTTGCATCGTAAAAAAGATATGAACGAAAAGGTCCACCTTTTGCACTGATATCATCAGAAGATTCCCAAATTCCTGTGCACTCCCAGGATTGATAGTGGTTAAAATACATTTTTTCGATAGAAAATTTGTAATCATGAAATCGGATATTCCCATAATAAGTTTTTGGGAAATTCCACATTTGTTCACCGACAATCAATTCATCCGTCATGACATCTCCATTTTGCCAATGAATAGCAACCCACTGGAATGGAAGTTCCCGCCCCAGCCATACAAAATTTGAATCTGGTGAATTACGAATCACTTCCCATCCCCAGGGTATTTTAATTGACCAGTCATATATATTAGATAAATTTTCCTCTAGGTCGTTCCGACGGTGATTTTCAAATAAAAATCGGCTTTGTCTATCTTTGAATTGTCTTTCAAATTGACTTCGTATAAGTTCTTTTTTTGATGGCAATGCAGCCGATAACTGATTCCCATCCTGAGCATTAATAATCATAAACAGCTGATGTCTGGCGTAGAGATCCTTGGCAAGTAAAACAGGATCATTTGTTCTCATTGAATTATATTGTTCAGCGGACAACAGTTTTCTCATTAAGCGAACACCAGAATTAGATTCATTTTGACCCACCGCACCCACGACAATATAAGCTTGCCTTTTAAGATCATTGTATGATTCAGGATGAGAATATTTCAGTTTATAAGTGGGCTCGGGCTCAGGTGTATAAATAGTATCTGAAAATACTGAATCTAAAAAATCTCCAATAATTTGTTCATCAATACTGGAACATATGACTCGAATTTCATTATCTGCACCTAGAGCTTCCCTCTTTATATCACAACTATTAATTGAAATTGTTAAAATGATTAAATGACCGAACTGCCAATTCCGAGCATATTTCATGGAGAAAATTACTGAAGTCATCCAATGATAACTATAAACGCGAAATCCATTTTAAATGAAGTTTACCTTCCATGAATCCATCTCGTTTTGAAAGTGCATATTGAACTTGAATTAATGCAGAATCGTTCAATTGGGAAAAACCGATCCCTAGTCCAATAGGTCTATAATCCAGTCCTTTTATTAACCCCGTATCTATAAAAAATTCCGTACGCCAATACTCGGATGGCTGATAGTGGAACTCAATAGTCGGTATGGAAACTGCATCAGCTCTAAACTCTTTATCGCGATATCCTCTTAATCTGTTGATACCGCCAAATCGTATTTGCCTTGCTTCAGAGACATTACCCTGATCTAGAACAATCATTTTGCCCCACAGACTAGTAACAATATTCCAATTTTCATTAAGTGAAAAATGATGATCTGCCTCGATTTCAGCTTGGATGTAAGTGATATCATCCTGTATTCCAAAGTCAGTATTAAAATTCATCAAGGATCCGTGTTTAGGTAGAAACCGGCTATTGTGGCTATTGTGTTCAAACATTACTGATAATCCCTGGAAGCGAGACTTTAAATACCCGTTTAATTCACCTTTACCAGTAGGTATTATTTTGCCAGATACATAACCAAAATAGAATGATCCTAAAATATATCCCGGGATTTGTACTGCAGCTTTCGTTTTGAGATCGGTAAATAATCCATCTACGATCTCATGACTATATGACCAATCAGTCCCCAAAGTCCATCCAAATGGATGGGGCTCAAACATATGCATCCGCAATGTTTGAGATGTTGAATCCAGTTTTTGCCAATAAATGTTTAACTGACCTGCTGTTCGCCAGATATTTTCTAAATGAAAATCCATTTCACCCGTGAGATACCATGATTTATTTATATCTCGTGCGGCACTAAAGAGACCCGAAAAATGACTTTGGAAATCTGGTTTTATATCTATGAGTAATCCCAATTGTTCATTATTGTAAATACCAAGCTGATGATCTGGTATTTTTGTTAAAAAGAAATAACGGTTCCGCATCCGATAAAGTGGGGATTTGATATCTTGACCAATATCAATTAGTCTTAACGGTGAGATAATTCGATCTATCGTCCTATATTTTATAAAATCATTAGATACTACAAGCACGGTATCCAGTTTTTTTGATTCAGAATGCTGTAAATAATTCACTGTCTCAGGATTCAATTGATAAGAGATTAATTTGAATTCTGTTGTCAAGTTTTCTGAATTTCCTATTAGAGAATCGAGTTTTTGCTTTATCATAAGGCTGTCGGTCGTATTTAATTTTATTTTCTGGGTGCCAGCCAAAAGAATAGTAAAACATAAATTGAATGCCGATATCCTAGAAATATGCACGGAATTCCCCTAAAAAGGTGACCATGTTCTGATATCGCTGATTGTGAATTGTATTTAATGAAAGCACCAAGGAAATATTTCGATTAATTAAATACTGGAGCCGTGTGTGTGTTTGTAGATTTTGTCCTACAGGTAGCCCATGAAGTGCTTCAGGAGGTAAAACCATCAATTCGTTTTTTTCGCGAATGGAATTCCATTCCATTCTCAGCTGC
Organism: Fidelibacterota bacterium; assembly: GCA_012964275.1. GTDB lineage: Bacteria > Fidelibacterota > Marinisomatia > Marinisomatales > UBA1611 > UBA1611. Next base: position 13,084 of record DTUG01000142.1, read on the forward strand.
AACCTTCCAGAAACTCCTATAAAATATCGGCCATTCAATTCTACACCCAAACCAGTTGCATCAAACGATTTTTCCTGATATTCGCCAATATCATGTCCATAATGAATCGCAGCATCCAGTTCCACATTGCGGTTTGCTTTAATAATGAAATGAACCTCATCCCAAGTACCACTAACACTACGGTTACGCAAATCAGAAAACATTGATTGAGTACGGTGTGAACGATACAATCCATTGGCTCTGAACTGGAGTAACCCGCGGCGCTTACCTGTAAACTCCAACCCAGTTTCTGATAATTGGTTCAAATCGTTACCACGAGGATCTAACCCCTGCAAATCGCTGA
>DTUG01000142.1:13526-41243 GCA_012964275.1 Fidelibacterota bacterium
TGTAGTCCTTCCAATACTGTTGTAGGATTCCGGTCACCCGTAGGCACAGAATAGGCTATATATGGTCCATTTGGGTCACTGACGTAGGTATTGAAATTGTTATCATAACGATACTGTCCTAAACCAACACCTACAGAATCGTAAACAATAGATCGCTGCTCAGTAAAGGTTTCTTCAGATTCCATTTTCAATTCCCAATTAACCGGGCTAGTAGGCAATTTGAAGGAAACATGCAATCGACCTAATGTATAGTTGAGGCCGGATGACTGATCACTTCTGGTTTTTAGCCGATGTTTTACAATAAGTTTGCGGCGCCACCCGTCTCGCGCTTGGATAGAATAGTCAATAAATCCTAAGATATCTTTACTATCATGAACCCAAGCTTCCCCATTATCACCAGAAACAGATTCATCTCGTAATTGAACACCACTTTTCCAAGATGTGTTTCTATTAAGAAGATTGAGCCCGCCACCAATGATTTCGTATTTCTTAAAGTTAGGATCAGTTTCCATTTCAAGCATGATAAAAGGGTTGATGACGCCGGTATTGAAATTCAATAATCCCTTGGTGAAACTATATAAACCCTGAGGAACCTTTACACGATAATGTTCTAAGTTGGATCTTTTGAAAAATGGATGCTCAAAAGTGTGGGTGACTTTAGTTCTTTTACGCTTCTGACCAATAATATTAATCTGTGCTAGTTCTAATTTTGTACTGCTAATGTTTTCCAAGTGTAGATTTAAGGATAATTCTGTTTGACGCTCCTCATTATATCCCACTGAATCCAGATTCCAAAATCGGCGGTGACGAATACTTTTATCCCTTCCCAATGGCCTGAAATTCTTCTGCTTGTACCAATCCCCAAAACTAAATCCAAACTGCATTGAACCTATCCGAATGGAATCTGCGGTAATATATACTCTAAAAGATCCACTGCTATTCAATTCATCATCCTTATCAGAAAGACTATTTTGATCCACATTAGACCCGGCCAACGCAGCTTGCATACGCACTTTATCGCCCAAATTCCATTCGCCGCTGGCAAACAAAAGATCGTGAAATATAGGAGCTATTATAGTCTGGAAAGGACTGTAAAGGTCAACCTGAGTTTTTTGATCGGTTTCAGGAACATATTCATAATATATTTTTCCATTAAGTGAAATTTTCCGCTGGTAATCACCCTCAGTATTGTACGAGAATGAAACCTGATAACGTTCATCGGTAACATTTTTTTCGGGATCATAAACGTAGATTGAATCATCGAGATAATAATCTCCGTTATCATCTTGGATAATCCCAGACCATTTTACTGGTTTATTGCCAGCATTGGATAATGAATCAAGTGTTGATGTATCAAAGATTGTCTTATCTACCTGGTCCCGTTCACTAAAAATCCCTCCGGTGATCTTTCCATTGCTTGATATCTCCTTTTCAAAGGCACCACCAATCATATTCCGTGAATATTGAAAATCTATATATTGATACTCGATAAATATGTCCGCGTCATCATAGATGAGTTGTCTTGGTGTAAATGTTATTTCGCCTTGGGAATAATCTATTGTATAATCATAATTCTCGCCCCTGATCATCTGCTTACCATCTAACCAAATTTTTTCAGAACCGGCTAAAATTATAATATCACGACTATTGCTTGATGATGTCAAGCCATAGGGACCTTGATTACCATCCTGACCTTTGAACTCAATCGATCTATAACGCCCTCTTGTAGTAGCGTATACAGCGGTTCCATTCCAGTTTTTAAAATTAAAGTTATTGTTTAATCCAATTAGTTTACGATTGATATTTATAAAGTTATTATGTGTATAATTGAAATCAATATCTCCAGCGTCCAGAGTAAAATCTGGATGTTGAACTGTCAAATAAACTTGCTGCAGGTCTTCAAGATTACGGGTAGTTCCTTCTGGCTGGATTGGTAAACCCTGATCACTAAGTATCCCGCTGACCATAATGTCATCTGTTAACTTACCGTTTATCTGAATACGCATACCTCCGGAAAAGTCGGACCCTCCAAATGGTGAAACATTCAATTGTCGATAAATGGTACCTGATGAGAACAGGTCAGACCCAACGTTATGTTTCACTAACGTTTTATCAGAAAAATCATCAGTTGGTTTCTGCCAAGCTAGTGAATCCAATAGCGGAAGCTGTGTCCATTTTGGTCCAACCTTAATGGGTAACCCCGTATTAAGGGTGCGATATGATATAACTGCTTTTGTGGGTGTATTTAATTGATTTTTCCAGTAAACCATCCCCTTTATGGGTTCTAGGCTGTCAGGCTTCACCCATTTCCCATCTATATAAACATTAACCGTTGCCGGTAGGATAAAAGAATCTTTTAAAAAATAAATTGAATCAGTATGGGAAAGATATAATGTATCAGATTTGAGTGTGGACTGAGCAATTATAGTCTCTACTAGAATAACCCAGATCCATACCCAATTATTTGAACTGTACATTCAAGATCAGAATATGATCTTTGGACAGAACAGCAATAGATCGATTTAGACTTTTTATATCCATGACTGGAACACTGACCCCTGGAATTTCAAGTTTTTTATCATTCAATATAGATACCCCAGCTCCGTCCTTATTAAAAACAAACCATTCATTGCGGAGAGGTACCAAATAATATGCCGCAGTTAGTCGTGTTGATACTGATTTTGTATATTGTCCAAGTCGGCTAAATAAATGAACATTTTCATCACAGGTTAATATACCTAGAGTCCCATCTTGATTTATGGCAATCTCAAGAATACAGGGATTGATATCACTAAAAATATTCAGATCGATATGAGGGTTTGGATCAAGCACGCCACGTAACACAGAAAATATACTATGATACTGACTTGAATAGAGAAAAAGTTGACCCCAGGGGTCAACAGCTGCAAGTTCCGGAAATAACCTAGGTTCCAGGTCCGATGTATGTATAAGATTCAAACGATAATCCAGTGTAATGATCTTGTTATCCAATCGATCAACAACTAAGATCCCATCAGGTGTTACTCCCATCCAAATTGGCTCAACAAAGGAATAATTCTGCCGTCCAAATCCACCGACCATTTGCAGTTCTCCCATTAGTCCTAACCCTATCAGTTGTTGAGTCATTTTATCCATCAATAGAAATCGTCCTGCAATGCTCCATTGAATCATATCTGGCTGCAGATCCAACATTTGGATTTCATCAGGGAAGGGTTTGAATTCTGTTACCTGTAGATTAATCTGGGCAAATAATCCAGAAAAAAGGCTACTATAAATGATAGTTTTATTCAGGAGAAATTTCATTTTTCGATACGGGATAAACTAAAAAATAGAGTCCAATACTAACCATTAGGACACTAATTATCTGGGCTCCGGAAAATATATCAAATAAATACATATTATTCGTTCGAATAAACTCGATCATAAAACGCTCAACACCGGCAAGAATCAGGTAAAACAAGAATAAATTACCAGTAGTTTTCACATATTTTCTGCGGTTCCATAATACTGTAAAAATCGCTATTCCTGCTAACGACTCATATATCTGCGTAGGATGAACAGGTATAATACCAGGCTCAAGTCCGGAAATATCAATCCATGGATAATGAGCCGAAAATGCCTGTGTGGTTGTTGGCGGTAAGCCATTTATGAATGAAATTCCCCAAGGCAGGCTTGTGGGCATTCCATAGTCATCACCTACTAGAAAACAACCGATCCTGCCAATAGCATATCCAAGAATCAGCAATGGTGAAACAATATCAGCAAACGTTAGCCACGGAAGTTCGTTTTTTCTCAGCACAATTGTTACACCCAGCATACCTCCCATCAAACCACCTAAGAATACCAAACCAGATCCGCTAAAGATCATACCCATGGGGTCATCTATGGTCCGTGGCAGATTTTCCAGGAGATAATACATTTTTGCGCCTAGAATGCCACCAATGGCAGCCCAAAATACAATATCCGAAGCCAATTTAGAATCATATCCCAATCGTTTTAAATCAGAATTCAGCAAGAAGTAACAGGTATAAAATGCTACCACCAGCATAAAACCGAATGAATATATCTTTATGGGGCCTATTTCAAAAAGGACAGGAAACATCAGATCTTGTTCCCGCAGTTAGGACAAAATTTGTCTTTTGCTGCAATTCGTTGACTGCAATTCAGACAAGTTTTTGTCATTAATTTTTCTTTTAACAATATCAAAATAGCAGCAATGATTATGGTTACTACAGCCAGTGCTATCAAAGGTTCCCATGTGTATAGTTTATGCCTAATAATGCTATTTTCAGGTTCAACTTCTTTTTCAACTTGTGGGACCGTGGACATCATTTCTGCCAAAAGTGCTAGAGATGTAATACCCCGTGAATTATCGTATTTTATCCAAATATCACGGGGTTCGTTCGCAGGAATTTGGCTCAATTTGACCGTATAACTTCGCATACCATGCTGATCGGATTCAACGGTTGCCTCAGATTCAGAGTGAGAGAAATTTTTTGATCCTAAGGGCTGCTGTATTTCCAATAACAGGTTGCTCACAGGAAATGAAAATATCAGATCATAGTTGAAATTCCTTCTGCCTGATCCGCTAAATGATCTTGTTTTGATCATAAAGGAATACCGATCTATTTCAGGTGGGAAATCAATCCAGCGATCCCCATTACGGACTACGATGTTCTGTGGCTCAAAATAGATCTCATTATTATTATCAGTAAAGATTCTTAGTACTGAGTCCGTAGTTGCGGGAACAGTCACTGAAAGCAGTTTACCTTTGTTGGTTGAATCGCGCTGCCCACTGATGAGTATGGTCACACCATTATAGTCATACTCAGGTATAATCGACATTCGACCACTATCCATTCCATATAAGTATGATAATAGAAAAAGTAAATATAACGAATAAGGATTATAACTCATGAATTTGTATTAATGTAAAATAGCATTCAAGAATTAATGGTCAGCTGGGTTAAAACTATTAAATCATAGATGCTATGGGCATAGGCTGTTATTCCAAAACCACGAATGAAGTATACCACACCCAATACCAATCCTGCAAAAAAACGCACGAAAAAAAGATCCATGGAAAAGAAGTCGCCATATTCACCCATAAAATGGAATGCAGAGAAAATACCAGCTGCCAGAATCATAGCAGCCCAACGTCTGACGCTCGTAGACCATTGAAAGATAAATCCCAAAACAGCAGTAAGTCCGGCAATCAGCAATACCCTAAATAAGAATTCCTCATAAATCCCTGCGCCCACCGCTAGAGTTACCTGTTGTATAATAATTTTTCCCGTAGGATTCATGAGACCGATAAGAATGTTTGAAAGAAGAAAATACAATCCTATTGCCCAGACGACACTTTCACCTACCATCAATAATAAATAATCAATGTGGACATCTGTGCTATCCCATAGTTGCTTTTGTTGTAGGTAAACAATGATGAATCCAAAAAGAAAAACTGCTCCAATACCGTATAAACCAATAACACCAAAGTGTTCTAATAATTGGCGCATAATTGCATCAGCGCCGTTACGTATGACCAAAATATCATCCTTTGAAATGAAAAAAATCCCTACTTCATAAATGATGAAAAGTGGAATTGTTAATAAAAATGAATAAAGTGGAGATCGGGACTGCGACCAGTAAGTCATGAATTTAATAGTTATAATTCAAAATCCATTAATCGTCGTCAATCTGCAGTACCGCTAATAGAGCCTCCTGTGGTATTTCAATCTTTCCGATCATTTTCATTCGTTTCTTTCCCTTCTTCTGTTTTTCCCACAATTTTCGTTTACGTGTAATATCACCACCATAGCACTTAGCAGTCACGTTTTTGCGCAAAGCTTTCACGGTAGTTCGGGCAATGATTCTATTGTTTAGTGCAGCCTGGATTACAACTTCAAACATCTGTCGGGGAATCAATTCTTTTAATTTGCTGCATAGTGCGACTCCCCGGCGATATGCATCATCCGCATGACATATTATCGAAAGCGCATCAACGGGTTCTCCATGGATGAGAATATCCAGTTTTTTAAGGTTCGCGATGGAAAATTTCTTGAATTCATAATCCAATGATGCATAGCCACGAGAAAGAGATTTCAATTTGTCATAAAAATCGAATATGATCTCACCCAGCGGAAGATCATAATGGATCTGGGCTTTTTCCGGTGAGAAATAGTTGGTATTCTTATATTTACCCCGTTTTTTCTGACAAAGCTTCATAATGCTTCCGATATAATCATTTGGTGCAATAATCTCCGCTGACACCATTGGTTCTAATATTTCATCAATTTCGCCGAAAAGAGGCATCTGTGCGGGTGTATCTACTTCAATTATGCTTCCATCCCTGAGATGCACTTGATAAACAACATTCGGAGTAGTTGTAACAAGTATCAGATTAAATTCCCTTTCCAATCTTTCCTGTACTATTTCCATATGTAATAATCCCAGGAAACCGCAACGAAATCCGAATCCCAAAGCTTCGCTGGTTTCCGGAGTAAATTCCAATGACGCATCATTTAGTTTTAGTTTTTCCAAAGCAACACGTAGCTGGTCATAATCATCTGCATCCACCGGATAAAGTCCAGAAAATACCATTGGTTTCATTTTCTTATACCCTGGAAGGGGTTCAGGAGCGGGATTTTCCTTCGTGGTTAATGTAGCACCTGGCTCTATATGCCCCATATCACGTATACTGCCAACAACATAACCAACATCACCGGATCGAAGTTCATTTGTTTGTACCTGCTTAAGAACAAAATGACCAACCTCAGTAATCTCGTACGATTCATCGTGTGCAGAGAATTGTGCTGTCATACCTTTTTTCAACGTACCGTCAAAAACCCTAACATAAGGTATAACTCCTCTGTAGTTATCATACGTTGAATCAAAGATCAAAGCCCGGGTAGGAGCATCATCATTTATATTTGGAGCTGGAATCCGATCAATGATTGCATTGAAAATATCCTGAATACCAATACCATCCTTAGCACTAGCCAAAATGATCTCATCATCTATGCAACCAATCAATTCCATAATCTGCATCTTTACATCATCTATCCTTGCTGAAGCTAAATCCACTTTATTGATTATTGGGATGATGACCAAATCATTATCAATCGCCAAAAATGCATTTGAAACGGTTTGTGCTTCCACGCCTTGGGCTGCATCTACCAGCAACAGTGCTCCTTCGCAAGCTGCCAGTGATCGGCTTACTTCATAACTGAAATCCACATGTCCCGGGGTGTCAATCAGGTTTAGGATATAAGATTGTTCGTCACTATGGTTATACTGCATTTGTATAGGGTGGCTTTTAATGGTAATACCGCGTTCCCGTTCAAGATCCATGCTGTCCAAGATTTGATTTCTCATATCTTTGGATGATACTGTTTTTGTTGCCTCTAAAAGGCGATCAGCCAAAGTGGATTTTCCATGGTCAATGTGGGCAATGATGGAAAAATTACGCAGGCAGGACTTTTTCATCCTGTTATATTACAGAGTAGTGAGTTGATTTTAGAGAAAGAAAGTGGGACTCAACCCATTGTATAATGTTTCTTTACTGGCTCGAGCACTTTCCAGGTACACGATATGCCTTTAGGAAAAACAACATAATCTCCTTTACCAAAGAAGATTGTTCCAGTTTCTGTGGTCACCTCAACCTTACCTTCCAATAAATAACATGATTCCTGAACTGGATAGGACCAGGGAAATTCAGATTCTTCACACGTCCAGATGGGCCAGTTAAAAATTCCTCTAGATTCCAATTCATCCTGAGGAATTGATTCAACAGTTATTTTCATAAATAAAAACCCCTTGCATTAAGGATAAAGTTAAATACGTTTTAATAAGTCCTTTTTCGCTTTTTCGTACTCTTTTTCTGTAATCAGTCCCTTTTCCTTCAAGACTGCCAAATTTTCGATCTGGGTAATAATCTCTTCAACCGTTGAATCTATTTCTTTTTCATGATTCACCACAACTACATCACTGTGCTGACAAGTATACAAATTAGGGGTCCATAATGGCCATCTATGGTTGAAACCTAACCTGACATTTACCCGGGGATATTTGTGAATATGTCTAATATATTTTTTATGGCGTTTCCAAGGTTTTGTCTTTCCATGGTGCGGGTAGGCTAAGGTTAATAAAATTACTGATAGCAGTAAAATTTTAATGGACTTCATGGGAATTCTCCAGTTGTCTTTCTTGTCCAGATAGACCCGAATAAATCTAAAAGGTTAAAAATATCTAATATTTTCTTTGAGCTTGTAGCAACCGCAGATTTGCTTTTTCTCGGTCACCATCCTGCATTATAGAAACAATTCTCATGGCTTCTAAAACAGGAATTTTTACATTGTCAGAATTGGCATAGAATGCGTCCATGTGCAGTACAATGATCTTCAAATTATATCCTGCTTCTTCCGAACGATACTCATCTGCAATATCATAATACCGCTCTATGTAATAAGGTTGCACCCAATTTTTATCATGGAGATATTGTTTTCGTACCTCATGCTGATGATGTTTTTTTAGTAATGAAATAGTACCATAGGCTCCATTGATAAAAGAAATCTTTTCCGGTTCAGACAGGATAGACCAGAAATCCACTGACAATTGATTTTGAGTATTTTCCTGGCCGTATAGAAATACTCCAACGCATACAATGATTAATCTTTTTTTCATGGCTGTTTTCCTCGAAAATGATTTACGATTGGGATTCGCCTTCCGACACCAAATGCTTTTGAACTCAACCTGAGACCTGGTGCAGCCTGGCGTCGCTTATATTCGTTGTTACGTACGCGTTGATACAAATCATTAACCAGGTTCGCGTCACTCCCATTGGCGATGAGTTCTGCTGGTGAGCTTCGATCTTCAACGATGGCATCAACTATGGGACTAACCATTTCGTAATCAAAAGGATCTACCTGATCAGGTGCTAATTCAGCAGAAGGCGGTTTTGATATTGTATTTTCAGGGATTCTGTCAGAATGTATATTATTAATCCACTGAACTAATGCATACACATCTGTCTTACTCAAGTCCGAGATTACAGCTAAACCTCCACTCATATCCCCATATAAGGTACAGTATCCCAAAGCCAGCTCAGTTTTGTTACCTGTTGACAGGACCAGCCAACCAAATTTATTGGATAATCCCATAAGCAAAGTTCCACGAATTCTAGCTTGAAAATTTTCTTCAGTAACGTTTCTATTCATTCCCAGGAAATGCGCATAAAGCGACTTTTCGAGTCCTTCAACAGCATCTTGGATAGGAATAATACGATAATCTATTCCCAGGTTATCAGCCAATACTTGAGCATCTGTAAGGCTGTGATCACTGGAAAATTTGGATGGCAACGAAATACCATGTACATGCTCGGCACCAAGGGCATCTGTTGCGATACAGGCTACTAGGGCACTATCAATTCCCCCGGAAAGGCCAATGACTGCATCTTGATGTCCAGTCTTGCGAAAATAATCGGACACTCCCAGGCAAAGGGCTTGATACATATTCTCTTCACGGGACCTGATATTGATGGAGTATTTAACCGGCTCAGCCAGATTTACCATGACTATATCCTCTTTAAAAGCGTTTCCATGGCCTATACATTCACCAGCAGCAGAAAAAGCTAAAGATTCACCGTCAAATATCAACTCATCTTGTGCTCCCACAAGATTACAGTAAAGAAAAGGAAGTTTTAATCTATTCACCTTTTCCAGAATGAGTTCTGACCGGTGGATTAAACGTCCTTCGCTGTACGGAGAAGCAGAAATATTAATGATCAGATCTGCACCAGCCTCCTTCTGAAGACGGCTGACCTTGCAATCGTAATCATGATCCCATAGATCTTCACATATTTGAATGCCAATGTTAACAATATCTCCATTATAATTAATTTGCCATACACCTATTGATTTACCTGCGGTAAAGTACCTGTCTTCATCAAATACGTCATAGGTTGGCAACAATATTTTATCATAAGTTTCCTGGTGATGACCTTCACTACAGAGCGCGGCACTATTGTATAACTTACCATCACTAATACGGACATAACCTAAAATGAGCGGTATTTTGGATTCAGATGCAATTAATTCAAGCAATTTTATATTTGCTTCAACAAATCCATTTTCCCAAAGAAGGTCCTGTGTTGGATAACCCGTAGTGATCATTTCTGGGAACACCACCAGTTCCGCACCTTGATCAACTGACATTTTGTAATTATGGATTATTAGCTCATGGATGGAGTCAAAGGCACCAACAGTAGGATTGACCTGACAGAGGGTAATCTTCATTAAAAATTTATCTCAAAGGTTAAAAAATTTCCATGGGCCTTTTGCCATTCAACATCTACTCTTTCCACAGTGGACCTAGGCGACCCACCATGCAGCCATGCTTCAAGCTGCTTCAAGTCGCTTTCTTCACCTTCTGCTTCCAGCATAACAGTTCCATCTGGCATATTCTTAACCCATCCAAAGATATTTAAATTTTGAGCCTCCGTGCATGTGGAATCCCGGAACCAAACTCCCTGAACTTTACCAAATACAGTAGCTTTCATAGCTTTCATTCATTTAATGTATTGGTTTATATATTACTTTCAATATATGTAATAACATCATTTATAGAATTAGCTTTATATATTTTATCTATATCCCAGCTGTGGAGACCAACCACAGGTTTTTCTAACTGGAGTGCATAGGCAATTTCGGATAAAGTTCCGTACTGTCCGCTCACTGCAACCGCTACATCACAGTTATAGGCAAGCAATGCATTACGGGCAATGCCCATATTGGTCGCCATTGGGATATGGATATAGGAATTCATTTCATCCAGGGTCATACCCTTTAAAATACCCACACAAATACCACCTGATTCATCTACGCCTTTGGAAACTGCTTCCATGACGCCACTTCCACCTCCACAGTAGACTAGATACCCACCTTTACCAAGAATCCGTCCCAGCTCCCGAGTATCCTCATAAATTTCATCTGTGATCTGTCGACCACCAAAAACGGAAATTCGTGCTTTGAAATTCATTAAGGCTCAAGCCTTGTCATGGTTCTGGGGAAGGGGATGGTTTCCCGAATGTGCTTGGTTCCGCAGATCCAGCCTACTGTTCGCTCCAAACCCAGCCCAAACCCTGAATGAGGAACTGATCCATATTTACGCAGATCCAGGTACCACTGGAAAGGTTTTAAGGGCAGATCGTGATAACGTATTCGTTTTACTAGCTCTTCCAGGTCATCTTCACGCTGACCACCACCTACAATTTCTCCATACCCCTCCGGAGCCAACATATCAACACCTAGAGCAAGCTCTGGCTCATCTTCATCCCGTTTCATATAAAATGCTTTTATGTCTGCTGGCCAACGATGAATCATAACCGGCTTTTCAAATCGATCGGATAATACAGTTTCATCTGTTCCACCTAGGTCTTTTCCATATTCAAATCCATCCCTGTGTTCTTTCAGAATCTTAGCAGCTTCATCATAAGTAATGCGTGGAAAAGGCGGTACGACAGCTTCCAGTTTCGTGATATCTCTTTCAAGGACTTTTAGCTCATTTTGGCAGTTATTCAATACCGCATCTATAATATATACAACTAGTTTTTCTGCCCAATCCATATTTCCATCCAGATCACAGTAAGCCATTTCTGGTTCGACCATCCAAAATTCGGTCAAATGACGACGTGTTTTTGATTTTTCTGCCCGGAAAGTGGGGCCAAAACAGTAGCTCTTGCCAAAAGCCATGGCGCCTGCTTCCTGATATAATTGTCCGCTTTGGGTTAAATAGGCCTGACGTTCAAAATAATCTAGTTCAAATAGCGTAGTTGTGTTTTCTACAGCATTTCCAGTAAAGATAGGTGAATCGATCAAGGTGAATCCATTATTATCAAAAAAATCCCTTATAGCCTTGATTGTCTGGTGGCGGACACGCATAATGGCGTGCTGTCGCTTTGAGCGCAACCACAGGTGGCGATTAGACATTAAAAAGTCGGTACCATGATCTTTATGCGAAATAGGATATTCATCTGCAACATGACTTACAACATTGATAGTGCACACCCCAAGTTCAAAACCTCCTAGGGCTCTCGGTTCTTCACGGACAGTTCCGGTAACCGTAACGGAATCCTCCTGGTTCAAATCTTGTTCCAAGGTAAAAGAATCGTCATCGGTCTCATCTTTCACCACGACACATTGGAGAATACCAGTACCATCACGTAAAATAAGGAACCAGATCTTGCCAACGCTGCGGGTGTTATAAACCCATCCTTTCAATTCCACATCCTGGCCTACGTGTTGAGCTAACTCACTGACAGTAACAACATTCATGTGCAAAGTAATTCTTCTATTACCATGTGGTCATAATATCGTTTAAAATATCTTCGGCAATTTTACGTACGGCAACCTGCGCAGCAAAAGTGCGCGGCTCTCCAAATTCATCGTCATCTTCTGCATCTATTTTACCATCCCCATCATTGTCAATTCCGTCAGAACCGATATCCCCGCTCAAACCATAAGCACCCCATCCAGAATAATTACCTTTCAACAATGATTTTTCCTGTTGTATATCATACCATTCTATAGCAACGTCAATCTTATAGCGGTATTCTGATACCGATTCAGTCTTGCTGTAGGTATAGGGACCTTCCGAGACTTTTTTTACGGTCCCCCGTAAAATAGAATCTGCATGATCACCATCCGTTAATTGCAAGATCCCTTCTTCATTGAAACGCTGCAGGATTCCATCAGTAATGTCCTCTGCCAAACCAAATTCTGCTGTCTCATTGGATATTAACGGAATAGTCAGAGTCTTGATATGAGGCGGAATGGATCCGGCAAGAGAATAGAAGCCGCAAGAGGAAAGAAAAATCCCTAAAGTTGAAATACAAAAAAGGTCCTTCAACTGCATCTTAAACCCGCCTTCGCTTAATCTTTGGCTCCAACTCATACTCCTCGATTTTGCGATATAAGGTACGTTCACTCATGCCCAGGGACCGGGCTGTCTTCCGACGGTTGTTATTAAAGAAACGCAAGGTACGTGTAATTGCATCCCGCTCCAGGTCCTTGAGTTGCATATCTCCGATAGCGTCATCGCGGATCAAAGAATGACCTTCTTCAGTTATTTCCATAGATTTTTCTGTAATAGCCGTGCCCAGTTCTGCATCATGCACCAGAGGCATATTACTGATTATTCCAGTATTGTCAACGGCTTTCCCTACAATCAAATTCCTGATCAGTTCGGTGTCCTGGCGTAAAAGAAACAATTGCCTCAAGATGATGTCGATCTCAGCTCTATCAGACGTCTGATCTACAGCCACTGGCAAATGAATATTTTTCTCAGTTAAGGGTGCAAAGGCGTCGCTGAGTTCCCGCTGGACCATTTCAGCAGTGATGCGCTCTCCTTTTTCCAGTACCAGGATTCGCTCCACGAAATTTTTTAATTCCCGAACATTTCCAGGCCAGTCATATTGTTTTAACAATCGCACTGCATCCGGCATAAAACCGCGGTACAGGATATCATTGGAACGTGTGAATTCCAAGGCGAACCGCTCTACCATGGGACTAATATCCTCCACCCGGTTCCGAAGTGCCGGAACATTCAACATAACAGTTTTAAGTCGATAATAAAGATCCGGGCGAAAATGACCTTTTTTAACCAGTTCATCCAAGTCATTATTGGTAGCGGCTATGATGCGAACATCCGCATACCGCGTTTTTGCCTCACCGACGCGCATAAACTCTCCTGTTTCCAGCACCCTAAGCAGCTTCACCTGCGTTTCTAACGGTGTTTCTCCAATCTCATCTAGGAAAATGGTACCTTTATGAGCTTCTTCAAAGTAGCCTTTGCGGTCATCGGCTGCCCCTGTGAAGGATCCTTTTTTATGTCCAAAAAGCTCGCTTTCTATGATTCCTTCTGGAATCGCACCACAATTAACAATGACCATTTGCTGATGGGCACGGCGTCCGGCTTTGTGAATTGCCTTGGCCATTACTTCCTTGCCCGTTCCAGAATCACCGGTGATAAGAACAGATATATCTACTGGTGCCACTTGGGCGATCATTTTTAGTACTTGTTGGATCTTTTCAGACGTACCAATAATTCCTGATTGCTTCTGCAGACGGTCAATGTCCACCATCATGACTGAGCCTCCTCTAATTTATTATTCTTATACACCTGCCAAGTGGAACGAATAAGAGTATCTAGATTGGAATTGATTGGGGTCCAGTTTATCAAATCATGCGCCTTTTGGGAGCCAGCGAGAACTGTACCAGGATCTCCATCTCTTCTACCAACCACATTAAATTTCACTGAATTACCGGATACATCCTCTGTTTTTTGAATCACATCCAGAACAGAACATTTTTTGCCAGTACCCAAATTCACAACCAGGTCTATATCTTTTTCAATTAAATAGTCCATGGCTTTCACATGAGCCGTTGCAAGGTCATTCACATGAATATAGTCCCTGACACCAGTTCCATCTTTCGTATTATAATCGTTACCAAAGACATTCATTTCATCGCGCATGCCGGAGGCTACTTCCATAACAACAGGGATCAAATTTTGGGGTTTTTGTTCCTTGCCTCGTATCCTACCCTGAACATCATAGCCTGCCGCATTAAAATAACGCAAAGCAGCATACCTTATTCCTTTAAGTTTACTGAACCATTCTAAATTTTTTTCTATCATCAGTTTTGTTTCGCCATAGTAATTGGCCGGGATTACAGGATGCGCTTCGTCTATCGGAACATACTCAGGTGTTCCGTAGACCGCTGCTGACGATGAAAAGATAAAATATTTGATACCCTTTCTTTCACACGCATTTATGAGATTGACAGTGCCATTAAGGTTATTTTTCGCATACTTGCCTGGATAGGCCATGGATTCTCCAGCGGCCTTCCATGCTGCAAGATGCACAACAACGTCAAATCCATTTTGACAAACCGCATCCAGGTCAGATTCTTTCAAAGTTGAACCTTTTACAAAAGTAGCTCTGGGATCAATATTCTCCACCAATCCAAGAGACATGTCATCAAAAATAGTCACATCGTGCCCTTGATCAATAAGTTCAAATACTACGTGTGAACCAATATATCCGGCGCCTCCTGTCACTAATACTTTCATGCTATTGTCATTCCGGTTTCTTTTTCAAATTCCTCAAGCTCATCCCGTATCTTCGCTGCCTTTTCAAATTCCAGTTTTTCTGCTGCTTCCATCATAGTTTTTCGCAATTCTATCCGAATCATTTCTTTTTCATCATCAGGTAACTGCTCCCCGATATGACTAGGAACAACAAATTCATCATCCTCATGCATGGAATCCGCAACAGCTGTAGATGTCATAATCTCATCTATAGATTTGTATACCGTTTTCGGTGTGATGTTATTCTTTGCATTATATTTAGTCTGGAGTATCCGCCTACGCCTGGTTTCATCCATCAAGTGATGCATGGCTTCTGTGGTTTTATCACCATAAAGAATTACCAGACCATCAATATTTCTGGCAGCACGGCCCGCCACCTGCATCAGTGATACTTTAGATCGAAGAAATCCTTCTTTATCTGCATCCAGTACTGCAACAAGGCTTACTTCCGGTAGATCCAACCCTTCCCGTAATAGATTGATCCCTACCAAAACATCAAAATTACCGATCCGCAGGTCTCTTAAAATTTTAACACGCTCTAATGTATGAATATCGGAATGCAGGTAGCGGACCCGAATATGGAGGCCATTCAGGTATTCGGTGAGGTCTTCCGACATTCGTTTGGTTAATGTCGTCACTAATATCCGTTCATTCCGCTTTGTTCTGTAACGTATCTCCCCTATCAGGTCATCGATCTGTCCCCGGGTTTCCCGGATATCCACTTCCGGATCTAATAATCCTGTGGGACGGACCAATTGTTCAACCACCACTCCGTTACATAGTTCCAGCTCCCTGTGGGAAGGGGTGGCAGATGTGAATAGCATCTGGTTCTGACTGGCAAAGAATTCGTCATACTTCAGCGGTCGATTATCTAATGCACTGGGCAGTCTAAAACCATGTTCTACAAGGGTTTCCTTCCTTGCCCTGTCACCATTATACATTCCCTGTATCTGTGGCAGGGTAACGTGGCTTTCATCAAGGATGCTTATAAAATTATCAGGAAAAAAATCAATCAGTGTAAATGGCTTCTCTCCCGGCATTCGGCCCGCAAAAAAGCGGGAGTAATTCTCAATCCCAGAGCAAAAACCCAGTTCCAGCATCATCTCTATATCAAAATTGGTGCGCTGCTCAAGTCGCTGGGCCTCCAGTAGTTTGTTATTGCTGCGCAACTCATCAAGGCGAGCGGCCAATTCCTGCCGTATCTCTTCGATCACCCGCAGAGTTGTCTCCCTCTCGGTAATAAAGTGTTTCGCTGGAAAAATCACCACCGATTCCAGGGTTTCCTTGATCTCGCCAGTCAAATGATCAAATTTTGTAATGGCCTCCACATCAGATCCAAATAACTCAATACGGATACAGGCATCTTCGTATGCAGGAAACACTTCGATCACGTCCCCGCGTATTCGTACATTGCCTCTTGCCAGTACCTGGTCATTACGGGCATAGTGGATGTTGATCAATCTGGATAAAAAATCCCTGCGGTTCAAGTTATCGCTTAATTTTATAGCCACACTGCTCTTTTTGTATACATCAGGAGATCCAATACCGTAGATGCATGACACAGAACTGACCACGATCACATCCTTGCGTGCCATGAGCGAACTTGTGGTTTTAAGTCTCAGTTTATCGATCTCTTCATTGACAGAAGCATCCTTTTCAATGAAGGTATCTGTCACCGGCAGGTAAGCTTCCGGCTGATAATAATCATAGTAGCTGATAAAAAATTCCACCGCGTTATTGGGAAAAAGCTGCTTGAATTCACCGTAAAGCTGAGCAGCCAGGGTCTTATTATGGGACATGACCAGTGTTGGCCGCTGTAATTCCTCAATCACATTGGCCATAGTGTAGGTTTTTCCGGATCCGGTTACCCCCAAAAGGGTCTGGTACTTGTTACCCCGGTTCAGTCCACGAACTAATTCAGCAATGGCATCGGGTTGATCTCCTTTCGGTGTGAAATCAGATACAATTTTAAACTCTGCCATATTGACTAAATTACATAGTTATATCGACGGTGGTCAATGGCAGACTTTGGTTTTATTCCATAATCTAGAGTACGAAGATTAATATGATTTTATTACTAAATTCTTCATGAATTTCATTGCTTTGTATAAAAATGACATTTGACCAATATAAAAAATCAATGGATGGTCTTAAACCGGCTAATATGCTTCCGCAGCTTTTACAAGCCCTCTGGTGGGATGCCAAAGGACAGTGGGATCAGTCCCATAAAATCACCCAGGAAATTCATTCCGATGAAGCAGCCGCTGTCCATGCCTACCTGCACCGTAAGGAAGGAGATATTGGTAATGCGGGTTACTGGTACAGAAGTGCCGGGCGACCGGTATTCAAGGGCACTCTGGAAGCAGAGTGGGAAAGTCTGGTCAGAGAGTTATTAAACTCTGAATGAGCTATCGCCCCAGGTTGTTTCACTCATTTATACCCGTTTGATTATTTTTGAAAAAATCATTTTCTGAGATATTTCAATTGCTAAAAGACTTTGCTATTTTGATTATTTTTGTTCCAATCCTTATGGGAATGCCTGTTTCACCCTGAATCACTTCGGGTGTCAACCTGGCAATTGCTTCCGGGCCATCAAACGCATCCAGTAACCTGGCTACTCTTGTGCTACCCATGCCGGGAATATCTCCAAAGACAGATTGTATCATCTTTTTCTTGCGCTTATTACGCTGAAAGGTAATTGCAAAGCGATGGGCTTCATCCCGTATTTGCCGCAAAAGAATTAATCCTGGAGATTGTCTGTGAATAGTTTGAGGATCAGGATTGCCCGGGACGAATACTTCTTCCAACTTTTTAGCCAGACCAATGGTAGGAATATAATCCAACCCCAGTTCCCTCAGGGCCGAAAGGGCCATGCTCAACTGCCCTTTTCCACCATCGACCAGGATCAGGTCTGGCAAGGATTCCTGCTCATCCTTCAAACGCTTATACCTGCGGAAAACGACTTCCCGCATGGCGGCGAAGTCATCAATCCCAGACACTGTTTTTATGTTAAATTTTCGATATTCAGTCTTGCGGGGGCGAGCGTCAATAAAACAGACCATTGAAGCTACAGTGTCTGTTCCGCCTAGATGAGAAATATCAAAGGCTTCAATTCGCCGCGGCGGTGCGTCCATATTTAGATCTTCCTGGAGCTGGGCCAGCATCTTCGGAACCAACTCTCGGCGTTTTTCCCGATTGATGATCCATTCGCCCAGCAAGAGCTTGGCATTCTGCAGAGTAATACGCATTTCCTTGGCTTTTTCACCCCGCTGGGGAAATAAAAAATTGACTGCTCCTCCCCTCTTTTTTTTTAGCCAGGTCAGGAGATCTTCTTCATCGGTTGGTGGCATTGGCAGTGAAATCTCCCGGGGGATCAGTTCACTGTCCATATAGAAACGGGTGATCACCGACTTCATCGTGCCGGAATCCTTCTCATCCAATCTCTGCATTGAGATCTTTTCCCGGCTGAAAATACGGCCATTGCGAATTCGGATGATCACCACAACACCCAGGTTCCCTTCCCGGGACAATGCGAATACATCCCGGTCTTCAAAATCCGCAGCTACCTGGCTCTGGCGTTCTGTGAAGGATAGAATAGCTTCCAATTGATCACGATACATGGCTGCTTCCTCATAGCGCATGGCAGAGGATGCGATCCGCATTTGCTCCGTTATGTAATTTTCCGTTTCCTTCGTTTTGCCTCGCATGAATCGATCGATGCGGTCTATCATTTCCTGATAGTGTTCCCCAGACACCAGGCCTTCGCAGGGACCTTCGCATTTCTTGATATGGTAATCGAGGCAGAGTTTCACTTTTTTATCAGCGATCACCTGTTCATCGAGGAAAAAACTGCAGCTGCGGACCGGGAATACCTTATGAAGCGCTTTCAGGGTCGTCCTTAGACGGTATACATCTGTGAATGGCCCGAAATACCTGGAGCCGTCTTTCACAATCTTACGGGTCAGAAGTACCTGGGGATAAGGTTCGTTGGTAATACGGATGAAGGGAAATGACTTATCATCTTTCATCATCACATTATAACGGGGTGAATGCTGTTTTATAAGGTTGGCTTCCGTGAGTAAAGCTTCCACTTCACTGCGCACCACGATCCATTCCAGGTCACTGATATGTCGGATCATGGTCAGATTCTTGGGTGACTGGCTCTTGCTTTTCTGGAAATAGGACCGCACCCTGCTGCGCAGGTTCTTTGCCTTGCCAATATAGATGATCTCTCCCTTATCATCTACAAAACGATAGACCCCTGGGAATGTAGGGATGTTTTTCAGCTTGGATTGCAGAGACATTGCAGCTTCTACGTTACATAAAATTCAAGAAAGAAAATATCACCATGATTCAAAGAAAATTTAAGATTGAACTATTCTTCCTGTAAATTTAAGAGTTGGTATAGATTAGAATCATACTCTATAAAAAATAATATATCCCATGATTGCTCAGGCATTGCATAAAAGAGTTCAAACTTACTTAGACCTGGCTGAAATCTCTCGAATTGACTATTCCGTAGAGACGATCCATGATTTTCGTGTTTCCGCCCGAAATCTCCTGGCAGTTGAGCCTCTGCTCAGACGTGTATCAGAAACGTCCCAATGGAAAAAAATGATACGGAGCTGGTTAAAATCCCTTAACCAGCTAAGGGACATGCAGGTTCTTCAGGGGAACCTAGACGGCCATGCTCAAATCAATACATTGTTATTGAAACAAATGAAATTATGTCTGGAAGAATGGCAAGCAATAAGCAAGACCATAGCTAACGTAAATTTTCAGGATAATTTAAATGCTTCTCTAGGAACATATTGCTCCGGAATTTTGGCTGATCCAGCTCTTTTCCATCGGACTGCTGCTTCCCAGTGGTCAAAATATTTTCAAAAAATCAATATGGCAATCCAACAGGCCAGCTATGAAAATCCATCTGCGCTACATAAACTGCGGATAAGATATAAATCCATGCGTTATTTGGCCACATTTTTTCACGATGCAGGGGTCATTGATGTACTTGATATTCTTAAATTGAAATACTGGCAGGACCTGCTGGGCGCTATCCAGGATCTGGAAGTTGGGATAAAATGGCTACAGGAATCCGGTAATAGCATTAGTTTGATCGAAAAACTGAAGGAAGAATCAGCAGATCTCAGGCTGAAATTTTCTGATCAGAAAGAACAACTGGATCAATTTATCGCAAAGACAAACAGTGTGGTCAGGTCTGGGATCGAAAAACTGGAACAGGCTACCCAGCTCGCATCTAAGAATTAGCGGGCTTTTCAGCCAGTTCCACCAGTACACCTCCTGTAGATTTCGGGTGGATAAATACAACCTTATATCCCTCCGCACCTATGGTGTAATTGTCACTGATGACTTGAATATTATTTTCTTTAAGTTCTTTTATAGATGTATATATATCTTCCACTTCAAAACATACATGATGTATACCAGGCCCACGTTTTTCCAGGAATTTCTTTACCGGTGAATCGGGGTGTAAGGACTCAAGAAGTTCCACTTTTCCTTTCCCAGTATCATAAATATCTGTAAGAACACCTTCCGATTCGACCTTTTCAGAGTTAGTATGATTGATGCCTAAAATGTGTTTCCAGAATGGTGCATCTGTTTTCAGTTCTTTGACGGCAATACCAATGTGTTCAATTCCAATTATTTTCATTGCTTATAATAGATTTTCTTTATCCGAAATTAATGATAATCCTAATCCATGTCCTTTGGGAAGCACAAGCCGGCCATCTTCAACTCCTATCCCTGCATAAGGATCATTATCAATCAGCAGGTTGCCATCCAGATCAGCTGCATCCACCTCACCGGCAAGTTGTGCAGCTGCCGTGATACCAACAGACGATTCCACCATGCAGCCTAACATGATCTTCATATCAAGTTTGCGAGCCAGGTCGATCATTCGTTTTCCTTCTTCAATGCTGCCGCATTTCATCAGTTTGATATTGATACCGTCAAAAGCATGGGCAATCAAGGGTATATCGACTGAATTTAAGCTGTTTTCATCTGCATATAAGGGTAGAGGTGATCTTTGCTTTAATTCAGCTGTATGGCCTAACTGATCGGCCGGAAAAGGCTGTTCTACAAATTCCACGTTCCGATCCGCGAGCCATGTGCACATTTCCAGTGCCATATCCGGGTCCCAGCCCTCATTTGCGTCTACCCGTATCAGTTTGTCCGTGTCTTTACGGATCTGCCGAATGATCTCTTTGTCCTGGCCCGGTGTACCCAGTTTGACCTTCAAAATATGATAGGGACCTGCCTCAGAAACTTTTTCCGGCAGTTCATCCAAGTTACCAATGGCAATCGTAAAACTGGTTTTTGGCATCTTTGTAATATCCATGTCCATTAATTCATGAACAGGATAGTCGCACCTCTGCCCCCACCAGTCCCAGGTTGCCATGTTTATGGCTGCTTCCAATGCCCGCACACCAGCCAGTTGGGGTAGGATAAATTTCCATAGCTCCTCTCGATTGGAAGATTTTGGTGGCAAGGCAATATCTTTCTGTAAAATGGAAATGATCCTCTCTACAGATTCATTATATCGCTTCGATGGGGCGGCTTCTCCTCGTCCTATTATGTCCCCATCCTTCAAAAAAACAAATACAATATCATACCAATCATGGGTGCTTCGGGAAATGCCAAAAGAATGTTTCATATTTATGCGGTATATGGTGTAATTGAGTTCCACTAGCTGAGTACCGTAGCTATTGCATTAATCAATTCTCTATCACCAAAGCGTACCAGATCTGTCGCAGGAAGATTATATTTTCTTTCATATTCTTTTATAGTATCAACTGCATCTTGCTCACTCAAGGTAAAGGTCAGGAGATTCATACCAAGGAAGCGTGCGTCTCGAAAGGGTTTCATCAAATCTAAATGGATTTGAATCAAGTCTTTTATATCAGGCAAAGGGCAATCCAAAACATCCATGTGCCGGATGGGATCATGGCTCATGACCAAAAATTCTGGCATACATCCATGAAGCAGTCCCATGGTCACTCCGGAATAAGCATAATTATTAATGGATCCTTGACCTTCCACTACAACAAGGTCAGCTCCATCACAGGCCTTATCAATCAAATATTCCATCTCTCCGGCCATAAAATCTGCCACAACCGCATCCACTGCTACTCCGGAGCCCCCTAACAATATTCCGGTCTGTCCAGTTCCAATAAACTTGACTTTCTTTCCGTGGGAACGCAACCGCTGAGTTATCTCCCAGGCAGTGGTCATTTTTCCAGAATCGCAATCTGTACCTACCACCAATAGGACCGGCACCTGGCGATCCTGCCACGTTCCTTTGGGAAAGTGGGGTGGGCTTGGAGGGCGACGCAGGTCAGTAATGCTAATATTTTTCTGCATGGCTCTATCCTGAAGTTCATCATCATCACTTAGAAATACATGCATACCGCTGATAATATGGCATCCCGCGTCTATGGCTGCCAGTAATTCTTTTCTGGTTTGATCATCTATGACTCCTCCGGGGGGTGCACTGCCTATGACCAGTGTATCCGGCTGATATTTCTCAGCATCCTGGAAAGATGCCACCACGGGCAGGGAACCGCCGATACCAATGATTTCATCTGCGGTTTTTCCCGATTTTTCGGGATCAATAACAGCTACTACCTCCTTCGGCCGATAGCGAATGAGCATATTCCCTGTCTTGTTTAGCAAATAGTCAAACGCTCCGATGGCAAGGATAGCAAACCGGGGCATAAGTTATCGAAATTCCGGGGGACGTTTTTCTACAAAGGCCTTGAGACCTTCTCTGGTTTCATCGGTCTCAAATAGGTCGGCGAAAGCCTGTACCTCACGTTCAAGGCCCTCTTCCAATGAAGATCCGGCGGATAGGTTCACTTGATCAAGTGAACTGGCAATGGCGTTGGGTCCATTTTTTAGGATTAAATGTGCTATTTTCTTAGCGCTGTGGATTAATGAATCCAAGGGTACAACCTGACTGACAAGGCCGATACGGTAAGCATCTTCCGCATCGATATTCCTTCCAGTAATAATCAATTCAGCAGCTATACCCTTACCTACGATACGTGGCAACCGCTGAGTCCCGCCCCAGCCAGGGATCAGTCCTAACTTCACCTCAGGCTGTCCAAAAACTGCATTATCGCTAGCTATCCGAATATGACATGCCAGGGCAATCTCACAACCACCTCCTAAAGCAAAACCGTTAACCGCAGCTATAACTGGTTTAGGTGAATTTTCAATAGCGCTGGCCAGTGTATGACCCAGTTTACCAAATTCCTTCGCTCCTTCTTTATCAAATTTCTGCATCACCTTGATATCGGCTCCGGCTACGAAAGCCTTTTTGCCTGCCCCGGTAAGCACGATAACTCCAATGTCAGAATCAGCAACGGCTAAGGTTATCGCACGAGTCAATTCACTAATCACATCGAAATTCATTGCATTCAGCGCATCTGGCCTGTTGACAGTAATCACAGCAATTTTATCTTTTTTATCGGTTTGGACAAGCATCAGGAAGGACTATTTCCAAAAAGTGCGGCTGAAGAGAACGATCACTGTAAAAATCTCTAGACGACCAAGCAGCATACAAATTATCAATAACCATTTACCAGGAACTGGCATCGATGCGTAATTATCCGTAGGACCGAACTCATTCAAACCAGGACCAATATTTCCCATGGCTGAAGCGGCAGCACCAACGGCAGTTTCAAAATCGATTCCCATAAACGTTAATAA
Source organism: Fidelibacterota bacterium (assembly GCA_012964275.1). Lineage (GTDB taxonomy): Bacteria > Fidelibacterota > Marinisomatia > Marinisomatales > UBA1611 > UBA1611. The sequence goes on from DTUG01000142.1 coordinate 37,401, forward strand.
AAGTGCTGAAATGATAAATGCTAAAATAAAGAACAAAAAGAATCCCAGCGTATTGCGCACAACATTATCTTGAATATGACGTTCGCCGATCCTGACTGGTATCAAAGCTTTTGAATGTAGCAGTCTACGAATTTCCAGCGAACAGTATTTTACCAGAACCATGATGCGAATTACTTTCATCCCCCCACCGGTAGAACCGCCCATACCCCCCACAAACATAAGTGACAGTAATATAACCTGAACAAAGACAGGCCATAATTCATAATCCGCTATTGCATAACCAGTAGTAGATAAAATAGATACAGTTTGAAAAAGTGCTTCACGAAAAAGTGTTGGTCCTCCAGATCCAGGCATGTAATAAATAAAAAGAAAAATCACACTAGTAACAAGGATAATTGTACTTAAATAAACTTGAAATTCCCTGTCTTTAAAATATGACTTTAAATTACCAGATAAAGCATAGAAATGAAGGGAGAAATTGACACCAGCAAGAAACATAAAGAAAATGATGATGTAGTGTGTTACTGAATTTTCAAAATACCCAATGCTTGCATTTTTTGTTGAAAAACCACCGGTGGGCATGGTGGTAAATGAATGACAGACCGCATCAAAAATACTCATCCCAGAAAGACTCAAAGCAACGACTTCAGCCAATGTAATCCCGATATAAACGATCCATAGTAATTTTGCCGTTTCCCTGACCCTGGGAGTAATCTTATCCGCCACAGGACCAGGAACTTCTGCCTTGAACAACTGAACACCACCCACACCGAGCAGAGGTAAAATGGCTATGTAGAACACAATAATTCCCATCCCTCCTATCCACTGTAAGAAAGATCGCCAATAAAGAACACTATGGGACAAACTTTCGATATCATTCAATATAGAAGCGCCGGTTGTTGTTACACCTGACATGGATTCAAAGAAAGCGTCGGTCACATTAGGGATGGCACTCGTAAAATAAAAGGGCAGGCTTCCGGCAATGCCAGTCAGGATCCAGGAAAAAGTCACGATCGCAAATCCGTCGCGGTTTGTAAGCATACGATCATACCTCGTCAAGAACCAAGTCGGTATTCCTAAAACGATACAAATCGCAGATGAAATAATAAAACCTTCAAGGTCAGATTCTCCATAACCTAAAGAAATAAAAATAGGCATCACCATGGTGATGCCTAGTAGGGTTAATAAGGCTCCCATAATATTTAATAGGGGTTTAATTTTCATGCACTGAACATTTTATTCAATCTTGAACGCACATTTGGCTTCGCAAATACCAGTGCAATATCCTCTTGTGATAATTGAGAATCTCCGTGAGCAATTCCTATCTTTCCATGATGGTTGACCATGCCAATAATACTGTCTTTTGGAAGGTTAAGTTTATTTAATGGTTTTTTTGTTACTGCGCTGCCCTCCTCAGGTTGCAATTCAAAAACATCCACACCAATTTCATCAAATGTAGCAATGGATGTTTCAGAAACATCGCTATGAAGAATTCGCAAAATGGAATTTGCAGTTGAAAGGTTTTTACTAATCACTGCACCAAATCCAATTTCTTTAATCGTGGGCATATAGTCCGTGTTAACAACGTGAATAATACACTGCCGAGCACCTAAATGGTGGGCCAGTAATCCAGCAATCAGATTTGTTTTCTCATTTTCTGTTACGGCAATAAAACTGTCTACTTCCTGAATATTTTCTGATTTTAGAAATTCGATATCGGTACCATCACCATAGATAACCATTGTATCATCTAACTTTGTAGCAATTTGTCCTGCTTTTGGTCGATTATAATCTATTAGCCGAACATTCTCATTTGATAATTCTTCAGCAAGGGACCTGCCAATCTTCGAACCCCCAAGGATCATTATACGACCGGAATGAGTTGAATGGATATTTAACAGGCTTAAAAGGTTATCAATGTCTTTTGATTGCAAAATAAAATATCCAATGTCACCCTCATGGAATTGAAAATCAGACCAAGGAACAACAGATTCATTGCCCCTTAAAACTGCTATCACGCCAAACCTGAAATGATGAACATTCTTACAGATATTAGCCAGATTTCTTCCACCAAGTAAAAAATCTAATGATTTATCTATTCTTATTCCGAGCATTACCAAACGACCTGCTTCAAAATCCATAGCTTGTATTGCATAAGGGTATCTCAGTAATTGTATAATCTCCCGGCAGACTTCTCGTTCCGGATGTATAACCACATCTACACCAAATTTTTCCGGTTTTATAATAGATTCCCGAGAGGAGTATTGTTGATTCCGTAATCGGGCAATGATTTTATTAGCTCCCAATTCATGAGATTGCAGAGAAGCAATTAGATTCACTTCATCTACTCGGGTAAGACATAATACATAATCTGCATCATTTACCTTGGCATTAATTAATACATTGGGACTGGCACCGTTTCCTTCTACCACGATGACGTCTAAATGCTCCGATGCACGCTGGCATTTGTAGGGATCGATATCAACGATAGTGATATCGTAGTTTTCTTCACTGAGCGCTTTGGCAACGTGAAATCCAACTTCGCCGGCGCCGATAATTACAACTTTCATTAAAATTATATCACAAGTTGCTTAATAAATAAATTACACTTTATTTTCGGAATAAAGGCCTGAATTATTTATTCAGTTTCCCGGCTGATTTGGGCACCCAAAACTCTGAATTTTTCTTCAATATGCTCGTAGCCACGATCAATATGATAAACACGACTTACCTGTGTCTTGCCTGATGCTGCCAAACCTGCAATGATCAATGAAGCACTTGCACGAATGTCCGTAGACATGACTGGAGCGCCCGCCAGCGAATCTACACCCCTTACAAATGCCGTATTCTTGTCAACTCGAATATTTGCACCTAATCGAGACAATTCCGGAATATGACTAAACCGATCATGATAAACTGTATCTGTGATCATTGAAGAACCGGCAGCTAATGACATCAGAGCCACCCACTGTGCCTGTAGGTCTGTTGGAAAACCGGGATAGACAGCCGTGGTCATATCCACAGGTTTTAATTTATCTGGTGGTGTAACTGTAACAGATGCATTTCCAACAATGATTTTGCATCCTGCCTCTTTCAATTTCCCTAAAACAGCATCTAAATGCCTCAGTTCCACTCTGTTTACAGTAATTTTTCCTAAAAGCGCACCGGCAATCAGAAAGGTGCCAGCTTCAATACGATCGGATATCACTTCAATATCTGCTGCATGTAGGTCATTCACTCCATCTATAATTATAGTCGTTGTACCAATTCCACTTATACGAGCACCCATTTTGTTGAGAAATTCACACAATTGTACTATTTCGGGTTCTCGTGCGGCATTATGGAGGATTGTGGTTCCTTTTGCGGTGACAGCTGCCATCGCCAGATTACCTGTGGCACCCACTGATGGAAATTCAAAACGAATCTCATTCCCTTTTAATTGATCTGCTTCTGCTAAAATATAACCATCCTTTAACGTCAACTTTGCACCCAATTTTTCCAACCCCTTTAAATGAAAATCAACCGGCCGTGGACCCCAGGCACATCCACCGGGCAATGATACTTTAACTCTTCCAAAGCGTGCCATCAACGGTCCGAGGACATAAAATGATGCTCGCATTGTTTTGACAAGATCATAGGGTGCTTCCGGGTTATTAACGGTTGTGCTATCAATCTCAATGGTATTTTTATTCAATGACACCTTAGCACCAATAATTTCCAATAATCTAATCATGGTACGAGTATCTTTCAGTTCAGGAACCCGGTAAATCTTAGATTTTCCAACGGGTATCAAAGCAGCAGTCATGATGGGAAGGACCGCATTTTTTGCACCACTGACCTCTA
>DTUG01000143.1 GCA_012964275.1 Fidelibacterota bacterium
TGAGCCCGACGAGCTACCAGACTGCTCCACCCCGCGATCATTAATTATTCTAGCAAAAAATCGGGCGTGAAGGTACGGGTAACTGTAATAGTTGACAAGAATTTCAACCCTGAAAAACCCACCATCTTAATACATTTACAACATGTTGGCATTTTATTTAGGGCGTAATGGAAATCTATTCTGGGAATCTTTATTCAAGGAATGTCTCTTTCATTATTAAATGATTAATTTCCCCTATTAAAACCGACGAATATTACCTTTATATTCATCTTTATAATTTTGAGAGTCTTATGAAAAAATGTATTGCTTTTATTATTGCAGGGTTGAGCCTGTCTCCAGCCCAGATCGAGTTTGATGTCAGCTTCACCCCTTATGTAACCTACTACCTGAGTGTCGTGGATATCAACACAGGTGAATCCAATGTTCCTATATTTATTGCGGAGCTAAACCGCGCCAGCGGTGCACCTGATACCGTTGGAGTGGACATTGAATTTGAGATCATCATTGATTCTGATGCCCTTGGAATTAATAATCAGACCCTGGTGAAGGTTGCCACAACACAGCCGGTTTCTTTATCAGCACCGATCCACCTTACCAACATGGACCTTAACCTGGCCAGTGACCAGATCTTTGACGATGCCGGAAACCCGGTAGCTCTGCATCTGGATATTGTTGAAAAGATTGAGATGGATCAGGCGGAACAGATGTTCAGTGCCATTGTCCAAACCGGCCGCCTGCCGGACGGCATTTATACCTTCCGGGTCATGGCCACGGCCGAAGATGGACAACGAATTATTAAAGAAGATATTTTAAGTATTTCTAATCCTGCAACACTGCAACTAATCTCTCCGGGTGGTGTCCTGGCGGACACAACACTCAACGAGGTGTATACATCCTTCATTGTCTTTCAATGGGAATCAGACCCTTGCAATTACGTTGATCCCATCACTGGCGAAAGCGGCTGTGAATTATTTATCCGGGTAGCAGAGTTCAACCCTCAGGAACATTCATCCATAGACCAGGCTATTGAATCCGTGACCCGCCTGCCTTTGGAACAAGGCTTGGGTTATGAGCCTGTCGGGTTTGGTGTTTCCACTTACCAATATCCGGCCACAGGTGCAGGAGACCTTGAACCGGGAAAAGTGTATGTATGGCAGATCAAAAAAGTGCTCATCACAACTATTGGGAATGAAGAAATTTTAAGCGAAATCCTGGCTTTCAAGATCAAGGATTTCACTGAGACAGAAACAACCAGCGGGGAGGGTGCAGATACCAGCCCGGCCGGTATGGCCCTGCGGTCTTTGATTGGAGAAGATCAAGCAGATGAAATCTTTGGACCAGGAGGTGCGGCAGAAGGTGCCCTGGCTACCGGAAATATCACCTTGAACGGCGAGAGCGTGGATGTATCCTTCATCCAGTCACTTATTGCCACGGGCATAGCCGAAACGGATGCAGACGGAAATGAAACATTCCGTCCCATCGAGTTGCTTTCTGTGGAGGTGGAAGAATGAAACGGATCGGTATTAGCTCCCTGTTTTTATGTACATCTTTGCTTTTTGCATCCAAGGTTGCTATAACAATAAAGGTACGCGGCGATGTGAAACTTATCCCTGCTAATACGAAAATAGAAAAGCTTCTCAAGCCCGGTACTCCGCTCAATGACCAGGATAAAATACTCACCAGCGAAAAAGCGTTTGCAGCAATTATGTATCTGGATGATAAAACTGTTGTCAAGGTAATGGGGAATTCTGAAATGGTGATTGCCGGTACCCGGGGAAAAATCGGGATCAATAAATCAATTGATATCAAATATGGTAAGATCTCCGCAAATATTTCTTCCCAGGGAGGAAAGGAATTCCGCATTGCAACTCCTACCTCAGTGGCATCTGTGAAAGGAACCGAACTGTCTATCGTATCAGATCCGGTCCAAGGCGATTCCTTTATTCTGCTGGAAGGCCTGATAGAAGTAACAAACACAATTACAGGCGAAACCATGGAGGTTAACGAGGGGGAAACTGCTGTTTCCACCCCTGACGGATCGCTGGATGTACGGGAAACCACTGAAGAGGACCTAGATGAATTCGTAGAGGCTGAAGCAGCCGCGGAGGGCGAGATCCAGGAACTGCGGTTCGAAGTGGAAGACGCCAATGGCAATATCAAAGAAATTATCATTCAATACCAGTAAGGGCTTTCAGGCATGAAAGGAATTTTGACTTATTTTATGGTACTGACAGGCTTATGGTCCCAGACAGCGGTGCAGATAATGAGCCCGGAACCCGATGAACAGGTTCCTGGGAACAATATACTTATTGCGGCATCATTTTATGGTTTGGAGGGGCTGATTGTTGATAATATCCAGCTGAGTATCGATGAGGAAGATATAACCGACCAGGCCTTTGTGGATCCGGATATGGTCAGTTACCTCATACCTTCCCTGGAACCAGGCGAACACTGGATCGAACTGGTCACCGGTGACTGGGAACCTGTTGTCTGGTCCTTTACCGTGTCAGGTGTAACAGATGTGCAGGTAAAACCCATGGAATATTCCGGGCGGGTGCGATCCAGCAGCAGCCTGGACCAAATCGATGAGGAAAGCCTAAGTGTCAGTCAGGTCATGTTTGATATGCGGGGAACGGCCTACGAATGGCTGAAATTCAAATCAAATATTAAGCTGACCACCCAGGAAAATGATCTGTTTCAGTCCCGCAATGTGTATGGGTTCGGCTTTCAACTGGGAGATTATGCTACGGTGAATATTGGTGACGCGAATCCCCGTCTGTCCTACTTTACCATGAGCGGAAAACGTATTCGCGGTGTGGAAGCTAATTTGAAACTTGGTTTTCTAAACCTGCACGTGATCCAGGGTGAGATCAATCGCGCCGTTCAGGGCGATCTCGACAAAGCCTATTCCTACAGCGTTGCAACAGATGAAGATGGAATGAAATATCTATCATTGGCCCGCACAGGGTATACTTTTAAACAGCGTGTTCTGGCTGGCCGGCTGGCATTGGGACGCGGCAAAAATTTTCAATGGGGTGTGAGTTTCCTCAAAGCCAGGGATGATACAGCCAGTATTACGGGTGTTTTAGATGATGGTTCAATCCTATTTACTGAAAACCCCGGTACCATTGTCGGCTTGGATTCTGGCACGGTTTACACGGTCGCTGCATTAGGTTCCAATGCCCAGGTATTGGACGGGAAAAACTGGAGCGGGACTGGTCCTAAAGACAATATTGTACTGGGCTCTGATATTGGAATCTACCTGGATAAAAAACGGGTTGTTCTGGAAGGTGAAGTAGCATTCAGTCTTATTAACAATAATATCTGGGGGGGTCCATTAACAAAAGCTGGCATGGATACACTTTTAGATGACAGCGTCGACAACAAAGTTGCAAGTTTTGATCTAGAAGGTCTTCCTGACCCAGCTGATTTTGTGGATATATTGATCATTAATCCAAATCTCGTGCCGCTCATTCCCATTGATATTTATGCTTTTGGTGATAGCGCTACAGTTGATTTAAATGATGCCATATTATCCATGCCTTCCCTGGCCTACCGAGGCCGCGCGGTTATAAATTATTTTGGCAATTACCTTTCAATAGAATATTCCCAGGTAGGACCAGGATTCAATTCCCTGGCTAATCCCTACTTAGTGAAAAATAAGCGGGAATTATCTATTTCCGATAAATTGAAACTCTTTCAGAACCGATTGATGATCACCGCAGGCTATAAACACCAGGATGATGATATATTGACCACAATAGCAAATGTACAATCACAAAACACACTAAGTCTGGGTATGAATGTGCTTCCCGGACCGGGATTGCCGACCGCAAATTTTACATATCGATCTATTGACCGGAATAACGGGATTGAAAACATCACAGTGCTGACCGATACTACCTTCAACGATAATCGGGGAAATACCCACACAGATAATTTGATGCTAAACGTGAACCACCGTTTTAACCTGATCTGGGATCACAACCTGAGCGGGACATTCGTTAAGTTGGATAAAATGGATCAGGTCATAGACCGTGATCCCAATGACCGGAATTTTGTGGATCCCGGTGTAACATCCAATGTGATCAACCTGTCCCTGATGACACGGTATAACTCTCCCTTGAAAACAAACATGACCATTACGACAAATTCAACCGAGCTGAGCATCGGTCCTGGCGCCCGAGGTGCCCAAGACTTTCTGACCGGAAGCCTGGGCGGTGAATTTGGGTTATCAGATGGCAATATCCAGTTAAAGGCAGGGATTAATTTCGCCCAGGGTTCGGGACTGGTAGACATGTCATGGATCGGATTCAAAGGAGGATTGCGTATGAAGATTTTAGGGGGGCTCAACCTGAATGCGCAGGGAGAATTCCGGGCTAAGGAAAGCGGCGGCGAAACCAGGAATTCACTCATTGCCCGGGCCAGCCTGGATTATGCTTTTTAAAGACTAATCTGCTTTTTCCACCGATAAATAGACAGGCATATGATCCGAGTAGCCGCCCAGAAGCCGGTTGCCTGCCCAGAACCGGAAAGGATATCCGTCATATTTACCCCCATGCTGACGGTATTTTTCGCCATCGAAAACACCCACCGAGCCATTAATTATGACTAACCCCCTTTTATCCAAGAGACCGGGACTGATGATAAGATGATCATATACCATGTCCTTCCCGGCGTATTTATATGTGCTTCCGGCGGAATTTCGATGCCAGGGACCCATCGTATTCCATAAAATATATGGGGCTGTACCCACGCTGTCATTGTCCATATGGGCGCCAAGATGGATCTTTACGGATGGATCGATGGGCTCGTCATTCAGGTCACCCATGATCACGATCTCAGCCAAGGAATCTTCCATCATGATTTTTTCCACCCGTTCCCGCAATGTCCCGGCAGCAGCAGCCCGTAGCGGAATGGATCTCTCAGCCCCGCCATACTTGGATGGCCAGTGGTTCACAAACAAATGCAACGCAATTCCGTCCCTGGTTCCTTTGACATAGAGGATATCCCGGGTTGGGTTGCCCGTAGGCAGCATCACGTTAACTGGCAGGGATTCCAGCACCAACATTTCCTCGGGATCAACCAACAGAGCCACATCAATACCTCTGCGATCCGGGGAATCATAATGAACAATAGTATAGTCTCTGACCTCAGCAGCCCGGTTCAGTTCCTCTAATACAAAACGGTTTTCAATTTCACACAAACCCAACACACCCGCATCCAGAGCATTCACCACTTCCGCCAGATTAGCCAGTTTCTGCTGGTAGATCTCCTCCGTCACACCCTTTCTGCCGCCCAGGATGTATTCATTATCGTTGGTATGTTTATCATCCTTCAGATCGAACAGGTTTTCTACATTCCAGAAAACGATCTTTAATGGTTCTCTGCCATATGCCTGAAAGGCATGAATCAAAATAATAACCAGGATCAGTTTAGGTCTAATGCGCATTTATATTTTCCAAAAACCTAATTCAACAATGTTTAGTGTTATATTCGGGATAAAGTTAGGAAAAAGAGTCGTTGATTGATAATATCCTTAGGCTGACTTAAACATATATTTTAAGGTAAATAATCATGGTTGGTAATGAATTTAACGCTCTGCTTCAGGTTCTTTCCAGTGAACAACAGGTCATCCAGCGCACTGATCAGAAAGCGTTCACACTCCTTTCCATCCTGGGTGTATTTATGGTGTTCTTTATTGTTCATTTCACGAAAATGCAGCTGGATACGCTGATCTTTATACTGATTCTCATTTATTTCCCGGCGGCCATGGGTGCTCTATATCATCTGGTCAGGGTCATCGTACCCAGGGTCAGCAAGCATCATGGGAAATTTGATTCTGATGATGATATAAATCCGACATTCTTCGGTGGCATCAGCCAGTTTAATTCGCCAGACGAATACGCTGAATATTTAAAAAATATTGCCAGTGATGAAGATAAGCTTTACAATATGTTTGCCGGACAGGTATTCGCCCTGGGAAATATTAATCAGAAAAAGAACGAGAACATTCGGCGGGCTACTTTCTTTTTTGTCACAGCCTTGACCTCGGAATTGTTTATCATCATGACCCTGGCATACCGTAGAGCTTATTCCTATTTAAGTGAAGATACCTTTTATTACGTAATTGCCATTTTCGGTATTAGTATCATTCTACTTTTGGTATCCCGATACAACCTACTGTCAAAATTATTTAGTCGATGAGACTTTTAACCTTCTTAGCGGCCTTAAGCATTTTATATATGGGCTGTGCTGGTCAGGGTACTGCAGGTCCCAAGGGTGATCCAGGTCCTCCAGGACAACCGGGGGTAGCAGGAGAGCCAGGTCCACGCGGTCCTGCCGGCAAAAGCTTATCGCCGGACCTGGTGAAGAACATCGAGGATCTGCTGGCGGTGCAAAATTCACCGGGAGAAAATGTGGTAGGTTCTGTTGCCTACAGTTTTGGTATCGCCCCCCGAATTACCGGTTTCATATTCCTGACCGATAGGGGGAACCTTTATAAACTGGAAAACAAGAACCCCCGCACTCTGGGCGAAAAGATCGAATCAGCTGGAAAAATCGCTGACAGAAATAATTTCATTACGCTGACGCGTACAACCTATGGCGATGATATCAGCCAGTATTTTACAGCGGCAACCAGCGCAGGAGAAGTATTCACGTCTGCAGATCTGAAAACGTGGATCGCAACAGACAGGGTCCCTGTAGAAAATTAAATCAATAAACTGCCTGTTTTTTTGGAACATTTTAGGGGATCAGCCGTTTGTTAGGCCAGGAGCAGGCGTTCTATTTATAGCACACCCTAATACTACCTCCTTGGTTTTGCTGCGTCTGCTCCTCTTCTTATTCTACCAAATCCAAATCCCCCTGGCCTTGAGTGGCATTGCGTACCAAAAGGATTAACTCGTTAATCTTAGTTCGGGGTATTCGAGTCTGCCAAGATATATGATTAGCGCTATTATCCGAAATTATTTTCCCTCCGAGCCGCATAAGCCCAGAAGACAGGTCACCATAATATTCCAGCGGACAGGTAATTCCATACTTAACCCAATCGATCCACGGCTTTAACTTGCCTGATGCGATCACTTTCTCAGCCGCTTTTGCATAGGCAAGCGAGAGTCCTCGTTTACCCAGCTGAGTTCCCCTAAAGTACCGCACGATCGCAAGCCCCGCATTTATTACATTGGACCGTTTCAATGCATAAATAATGGGGAGCCCAGCCGAGCCGGGAGGTTCGCCGGCGTCTGATGAATTTTCCAACACCTTCTGGTGTTCCATAATTCGGAAAGCCCAGCAAATATGGGATGCGGAGTGATATTCCTTGCGCAAGGACCTTAACCATGCCTTGAATTCTTCGCCAGCGGCGATCGGATTCAACAGCGCAATAAATTCCGACTGTTTCTCTTTCAACGTAACAGAATGTTCAGAAACGGGTGTTTTAAACGTCATTTCCTTCTTAAGGAAAATTTTAAGGGAATCCCGGAAAGGTCAAACATTGACCTGATCTGATTTTCAAGGAAGCGCCGATAGGATATTTTGATCAGTTTGGGATAATTGGTAAAAAAAGCAATGACAGCCGGCTGACGGTGCACCTGGGCGGCATAGTTAATCCTGATCACCTTACCCTGCTCTGCCGGCGGAGGATTTTCTCTGACCACCTGTTCAATCATGTCATTCAATTTAGCCGTTGGGATCATGTTTTGACTGCGCTGATAGACAGCCCACGCAGTTTCCAGAACTTTGTGCACCCGTTGACGGGTGATGGCTGAGATAAACAAAACCGGGTAATGATTCAATGCCCGAAACTGAAAACGAATCTCGCTCTCAAATTCTTTCATTGTGTTGGTGGCTTTTTCAATTTTGTCCCACTTGTTCACGATCAGGATAAGGCCTTTTCCCTTCCTGATCACCAGATCCACAATTGCCTTATCCTGCTTGCCAAATCCTTTTTCAGCATCGAACATGACCAGGGCCACATTGCACCCGGCAATGGCCCTCTGGGTTCGCACCGTGCTGTAATATTCGATCTTATCTTTGATCTTGGACATTTTCCTGAGCCCTGCCGTATCCACCAGGGTAATTTCGTTTCCATGCCATTTCAGGTATGAATCAATGGCATCCCTGGTCGTACCTGCAATGGGTGTCACAATGGTCTGTTCCCTCTGAAGCAGGGCATTGGTGAGTGAAGACTTTCCCACATTAGGCATGCCCACGATGGCCAATCGCAGGGTATTCGATGAAGCGATCTCTGCCGGCGATCCTTCCAATCCCAGTTGATTTAGAATAATATCCAGCAGGTCGCCGGTCATGCGACCGCTGAGGGCAGAAATTGGAACCGGGTTTTCCATCCCTAGTTCATGAAAACTGTGGACCTGATAATCCTGTTTCAAGGTATCACACTTATTGACCACCAGCAGATAGAGACGCCCGCTTTCCCGGATAAACTGAGCCAGTGTCCGGTCACTGGCGGTGGGTTCTACGCGCCCATCCACCATAAAAAGGATCAGGTTTGCTTCAGCAATGGCGAGCTGGGCCTGCTCGCGGACAGCGGCATTAAATATATCCATATCATCAGGGATGAACCCGCCGGTATCTATAAACCTCAGGGCATGACCGCACCACTCTGTTTCCCCGTAGATCCTGTCCCGGGTGATGCCTTCCTGGGCATCAACAATCGCCTGCCGCTGGCTCAGGACACGGTTGAAAAATGTGGACTTGCCCACATTGGGGCGACCAACAATGGCAATATTTGGTATGGTCATGATTCAAAGTGAATGTTTGAATAAAAATCAGGCAGGAATTTACATCCAGTTCATGACCAGGGTGAGGAAAGGCTGGGATACTATCTAATCTATCTGACGCTTTCTGCTAACGCACAGCTAAAGACACTTATCTTCCAATTTACAAAGGCGGCTCAAGAAAGAACATTATTTCAAAAGAACCATCTTCCGGGTCTGAACATAATCCCCAGAACGAAGCTGATAAAGGTACATGCCTGCGCTGACTCGGTGCCCGGTATTATCCTTAGCATCCCAAATCACTCGGTAGGTACCTGGGTTTTTGGAACCGTTGACAATGTTCTTTACGGGACGGCCCAGAAGATCATATACGTTTAATTGTACATGACCCAACTGTGGAATATCAAACTGGATCTCCGTGACCGGATTGAATGGGTTAGGTACTGCCGGACGAAGAGCAAACACAGATGGTACCGTTGGATCATCATCGGCAAAAAGCGTCGACACAGTTATTACGATTAGATCCTGCCAGAATTGAATTCCATTCGACATGATATTAACAGGAATTATGATACCGGTTCCTGGTGCACAATCTTCAGATATAATGGTCACTATGCCCCCACCTGTCGGGTCAGTGGAAGATCCTGGGGCGATATCGCCAAAGAACAGGGCATTCCCGCTGGAAGACTGAATACATGGCTGGCTTTCTGTAATTAACTGTGCAGATACATTTTCAACCGCCAGTTCACTGCCTATATTTGTTAAAACTAAATCAATAATAATTCCACCACCTGGATTCACTAATGAATCCGCTGAGAATACAACATCTGCAGTGACCGGCCCTGCTGATGTAAAAAATCCTATATCAGGATAATCGAATTCTTCTGCATCAGTGTAATTATTTAATACCAGATCAATCGAATAAAAGTTCTCAGCGGCTGGCACTTGCCAGTAAGACGACCAATTATTTCCGGATTCGGACAGCTGAACTGTATCCTGGAAACTTCCTTCAAAATTTTCAATGATAGCGTCTATATCATATTCGTGGCCAGCGCCACCGAGAACATCAGCTGAGATCATAACAGAATCCACACCGGGCGCCGCGTAGGTGGGCCAGACAGATGAATAAACTATCCCTGGACCATTTACATTAAATATGATCAGCGTCATAGGCCCTTGCTCACCACGGTCATCAGTAGCGGATAGACCTACAACATCATACCCTACATAATTATTGGGTGCAGCATAGCGATATTTTCTGTCCCTGCCGCCGTACAGTTCAATGCTGCCGCCATTGTTCGGCTCACTCTCAAGATTAAACCAGAAAATATCACCATCAGGGTCAGCTGCTGTGAATTCGCCGGTTACAGTTTGACCAAGCTGAACTTCGATCTGCTGAAAGTCCACATACGGGAGCTGGTTCGGAATATCATCAATAATATAGGATAATTGATCAAACTGTACACTGTTGATATAGAATTTTTCGGTCCATTCCCCATAGTCTTCAGGGTCCATATTATTATCAGGCACAAACCAATAACTATACCACCAGCCAACGACAACATCAATACCTGCGGGCCACCAATAGGCATTCCCAGGGACCCATCGAATCTCAGAATAAAATTCATCACCCTTATAAAACTCCCAGACCAAGGTATCGGTATTTATCAGAGAGCGGGTCCTAACCAATGACCACCATAAATCTTCAATATTCATATGGCGTCTGTTTGGAACGTTTTCAGAGCCCGCATATAGCCACGCAGGATCATTTGGTACGGGATAAGAGCTGGAAATAAAATTGGTGATATGCGATGGTGTCATTGCTGCATGAACATATTGATTTTCCCACATGGTCTGATCCGCACCGCAGGGCCCCGTCCAAGGATCTATCAGATAACCGTTCGGATCCTGAACCTCAAAATGAAGATGGGGCCAAGTAGAAAATCCAGAGCTACCAACAAAGGCCAGTGTATCACCCGCCTGGACGGTATCACCAAGAGAGACCTGCATCGAATGCTTTTTAAAGTGCCAATAGAGCCCCTCAGTATCATCCGAATGTCGAATTATTACGGCGTTACCCACTGCCCCATTGACCCATTCCAATTGCCTATCGAATTCTCCATCGTGAGTGTAAACGACAATACCATCTGCCGCGGCTAATACCGGTGTGACCATCTCATCCATGTGGTAAAAGGTTGGTATGCCTATATCAGTACCCCAGTGCAAATTATAAGTAACAAACCAGCACATATAATCCTGAATGTTCACTGATGGGTCTTCATCCACATAAGCGAATAAAATATGATCATCGCCAAACATTCCGCCATTGCCCATAGGATCATCAAGCAGGACTGTGTCTCTCACATTGGGATGATATACAATATCCAGTTTATTCTCATTTACGAAAGCTCTCTCTTCCGCGCTTATGCAGGATGATCGGTTCAACTGCTGTTCCGGCTTCATAATTGGGCCCCCGCTGAAACCGAAATTCTTATCAGATACAAATTGTCCATTTGTTAAACCAAAAGCAAAGATCATCCAGATAAACTTTTTCATTACTACCTCTTTCGTTTTGAGCGGGCGATGAGAATCGAACTCACGTCACGAGCTTGGGAAGCTCGGGTAATAACCATTATACGACGCCCGCAAGAAT
>DTUG01000144.1 GCA_012964275.1 Fidelibacterota bacterium
AAGCTTGAAGGGTCAAAGTCTAATCGGGACGGTTATGGTGCAAAGGTACAGTTACCCGCTGGCGATTTGGTTTCAAGCCAATCGTTGATTTCCGGCATAGGATATTTTTCCACCAATGCAAAGGAACTCTATTTTGGGTTGGGCCAGAATAAGCAAATTGATGAGCTTAAAGTAACGTGGCCCAGCGGCGAGATTCAAAACTTTAACAAGATTGCTTCAAATCAAACAGTTTACATTGTTGAAGGTGGTATTCTACATCCCAATACCACTATGTTAAGAGCAAAGAATATCCCTAAGAAATAAATAAATCCAAAAAATTTTCTTAGGGATATCTAACTAAATTAAGAACCGCCGCGCTTTGCATTTACAACCAGAGTCTCGACCTTGCCTCAGAAGTCACCATATAGTCTAAGGATAACTATTATCTCATGGTTTTGAATCCATACCGTAAATAATTACCGGCTATATTTCTAATTTAATAGCAATCGGTGAATTGAGATGTCTGGCTGTATCAAGTTATAACCAGTAAATCAATTTGGTGGATTAGCCGTTAAAACACCGTCATGGCTAATCGTGATCTCCAGCGCCCCAGACGGAAGGTCTACCTCGATAATACGGCCACCAGGCCACCTGATCCAAATCCCTTTGAGATCCCCTCGAACGCCCATTACCTGTACCATGGCATCTTGGGACCAGTAACCTGATCCAGAATGTACTTCCCGGGCAGGGCCGTAACCATTCCCATACACCAGGCGGATCATTGCCCCCACACCATTAATATTCCCTGGCGGGCCCAACAGGATCACTCGTAATCCTTGCTGTCCCCCCACATTATGATAAAGTTTCGTCTCAGCCCCATTCTGGGAAACCGCCAGATCAACTCGACCGTCCCTATCATAGTCACCCAAAGCGGCGCCTCTCTGCTCTCCATATACTTTTATCCCTGATACCTGACCTGGCACTGCGTTCAGCGCCCCCTTTCCATCTCCTTTTAACCATAGACCCCGGCCTCCATCGGATCTGGGCTTAATCAATGCTGTCGCAAAAAAGTTCTGACTCAAAAATATATCTTCATGCCCATCACCATCAAAATCTGCTACTCCTGCATAAAAGGCCGGGGAAAATTGAGCTTCTAATGGCAGCGATACTGCCTTAAAGCCGTTAACCTGATTGAAAAAGACCATATGCTCAAGCGTGTTGACCTGCAGTTCCTGTGACTTTAATAGTTGATTACCAATAATATTAAGAACGCTGGATTCAGAAAAACGATTATGATTAGGAACGCGAGAGCGGATATATGGAATTGCTTGCAATAGTGTAGCCAGACCCCGTTCCGGGACCACTTGGTTCAACGTTGGGTTAAAATGGGCTTCAATAATATCCAGCGTGCCATTGTTGTCAAAATCATCATAGTAGAGCCTCAATGGGTTCTCCATACTAGCCGGGTATGCATTATTTAATCCCCAGTTTGTCGCTATAATATCTAACTTCCCATCCCCATCAATATCACCCGTAGTTACGCCGTTCCACAAACCGCGATATTTAGCCATTCCCAATGCTTCCGTAACCTCTGTAAATTGACCGTTGTTATTGCGAAAAATCATAACTGGACCCCATTCAACCGCCAGGATCAGGTCCCCATCTCCATCTCCGTCTAAATCACTGAAAACACTTCCAGAGACCATGCCTATGGACTCGAACTGTTGCGAATTATCTTGATCAAGTGTAAAAGTACCCCCTTCATTCCGATACAGTTTTGAGGAAGCTGCTTCGGGGTAGCGGCCCGGAATACTTCGACCTCCTACAAATAAATCCAAATCACCATCATCATCATAATCGGACATAGACATGGGACCAATACTAAATTCTGTTTCCGCCACTTGTTCTTCCACCATAACCTGATCCTGGTGTACACGAATACGCTTAACAAATGATTTTCCCTCTACTCTATTTTCATAGTTGGAGTACCCGACCAGTAAATTTGGTATGTTTTCTACTCCATACCAACCCAAGGCCACCGTCTGGTCATAGGCTGACTCGGCACTCACTTGGATCGCCTGGTGAAACTTTCCCTGCCCATCATTTTGAAACAGGGCCAAACCTCCTCCTTTGCCACTGGTAACGATCAACTCTTCATCACCATCTCTATCCATGTCGTACCAAGCTATTCCCGGACCCATTTGACTTAGACGATTCGGTAACAGGGGTTGTCGCCGAAAATCATCAAAAACATCTTCATGGTGTTCGTGTTTAAGAAGATAACTTACATCCTCATAAAAGGGTGTAGAAACTATTGGCGCTCTAGGCTCTATCTGTTTATTTGACTTTGCTGATGGTTCAAATATTTCATATATATGATTCGCTTTGACACCTGAAATA
>DTUG01000145.1 GCA_012964275.1 Fidelibacterota bacterium
CCACAGAAGACCATCCCGGATCACCGCTGATAACCACTCCTGTTGCACCAACAATAAAACGTTCGGGTAATTCGATGGTCACATCAAACGTCCCAAACTCGCCATAGAACTCCCCTTCAGCATGGAAGGGATCCGGATGCCAGCCATTTTCATCGTAGACCACCATTTTCGGGTACCACTGGGCCATGTTATACTGCCCACTCACATATCCAGCGCGTTCTACCTGCTCACCCACATGATGGGTCCATTTAATATCAATTCTCATTTTTTCTCCCGGGGCAAGGGGGCGGCTCAGGTCCGCTTTTAGAATCGTATCATCTATATTGTATTCGGAGAGCACATTCTCTTTTTGCCGTGAAACACTGAAACTGTGTACATCTATCCGGCTTTCATATCCATCTAACTGGTCCTTGAAGATCTTTGCCCTGGATCCACGCCCATAATTTCCAAGGTATTCGCGGTATTTCACCGATCCTATCTGAAAAGCATTGGGATAGAGGTGCATATAAACTTCAGTAAGAGTATCCGGTGACTGGTTCGTATAGGTGATTCTGGTCTTTCCGGACAACTGCCGGACAGAGTCAAGCAGCGTAATTTCCATGACATAGTCCACATCCTGGTGCCAGTAAGCGATTTGTTCTGCAGGAAGATCAGACACCATAAACGTTGCCAGTAGAAGCAAAGAAAAGCGTTTTTTCATCATAGGTTAAATTCTAAACAGGGAATTAAAGATAGGGCTTCAGGTCCTGATAAAAAATATGTTCGGGGCGTGGTCCCACATAGCGTTTAACAATATAGCCGTCGCGGTCAATAATAAAAGTCGTTGGAATCCCGTTGATTCGCTGGCCTGTGGCCTTCCCGTATTCGGCAGTGACCCATTGAGTCTCATTTTCTTCGATATCAGTGAGAATAGTATAGTTTATGGCATACCTGTCTACGAATTGTTGAATGGCATTAGGCGGTCCAGATGTCAGAGTTATACCAACAATCTCAAGACCATCAGCATTATATTTATCATACAGTTTAATAAAGTCGGGAATCTCCCGACGACAAGGGCCGCACCAGGTTCCCCAAAAATTCAATATCACCACATTGCCTTCCAGGTCCGCCAGAGACTGTGTGTTACCATTCAGATCTGCCAGGGTAAAGTCCGGTGCTTTCACAGCTCCTTTGGGTCGATTGATTTTTATAGTTTTTTTAGGAGCAATCTTTTTTTTCACATCCGCCTGGGCACTGCCTTGTCCACATCCAATCATAACAGCAACTATCGTTAATAAAATTGTTTTCTTCATAATATCTCGTTTCAAATTATAGCCAAATTTATAGATTCGTATCATAATTAAATCACATGATGTCAGGGAGAACTGCTTTGATTGCGGGAATTATATGCTGTCATTCCACTCATAAGAAAATCCGCAAATCCTTTTGGCACATATCCCCCTGTATCTGCTAATGTGGATTCATCTGCGGGATCAAGCACAACATAATAAGGCTGAGTGGCCTGTTGATAGCGCTCAAATTGCAGTTGGGCAAAGACCCTGCTCAGAGAATCTTTTTTATCTACATAGAGCCTGGTCAGAACCATTTTATCAAATTGTTCTTTCACGGGTTGGGTTGGAAATACACGCCGTTCCATCACCCGGCAGTTGGCACAATAGACACCGGTAAAATCTATGAATAATGGTTTTCCTTCTTCCCTCGCTTTAGCCAGGGCTCCAACATAATCATCTACAAACCAACCTTCCTTCCTGGCAATATAATCTTCCGTAGGGGGAGGCGGTACCAGAGCCTCGATGATTTCATCTACCAAGCGCGGCAGGTTAGAATAATGATAGGTGGGTGTGGCTGCAAGGGACAGACCTATTGGGAATAGAACCAGTCCAGTAAGCACTATACCTACAAAACGGCCCCGACCGATGCGAAATGGTTTCATTTTCTTACCTGAACCAAACGTATAAAATCCCAGGAGGTAAGCCATCTGGGCGATCCCAATTAGAATGAAAAGAGCGAGCACTACATTCCGTGGTAAAAGGCCCATCTTCCATTCCAGATCAGGAACCCATAGAAATTTCACTGCGGCGGCAAGTTCAATGAATCCAAAAACAATTTTTAGTGTTTCCATCCAAATACCAGAGCGGGGCAGCCGCTTCAGTTGTGTTGGAAAGAGCGAGAGTGCAACAAAGGGTACAGCAAATACCACCCCATAGATGATCATACCATAGAGACTGGTAAATAACCCGGCGGCGGTACCAGAAGCAGACACCACCAGGAGAGTT